>JABFXB010000076.1 GCA_013361975.1 Dermatophilaceae bacterium | reverse complement strand
TGAGCTGCTGATGATGAGCTCGTACTACACCCACCGTGTCCTCGCGCGGCCGCCGTCCCTGGCGCGGATCGGTGCCGTCGCGTCACTGGCCCACGAGCGCATGGACGGCAGCGGCCACCACCGGGGCCTCACCGGATCGGCCATCCCGATGACCGGGCGGGTCCTTGCGGCTGCGGATGCCTACCGCTCCCTGCTCGAGCCGCGCGAGGGTCGTCCCGCGCTTTCCTCCCGTCAAGCGGTCGACGCGCTGCGCTCGCACGTTCGCGCGGGACGGCTCGACGCCGATGCCGCCGACGCCGTGCTCGTGGCCGCGGGCTCGGCAACGCGTCGACCCGTGGCCGGGCCGGCGGGACTGACGCGACGCGAGGTCGAGGTGCTTCGACTCATCGCGGGCGGGGCGACGACGACGCAGGTCGCCAGCGCCATCGGTGTCACGCGCCGGACGGCCGGCACCCACATCGAGCGGATCTACGCCAAGACCGGCGCGTCGTCCAGGTCGACCGCGACGCTCTTCGCGCTGCGTGCCGGGCTGCTGGGCCCGGGGACCGTGGTCGGCACGGGCACCCAGCCGCCCGAGGCCTGAGGCGGGCGGGCTCCCGCCGACCGTCTTTGTCGGGTGATCTCCCGATTCCCGTCCGGCCGCCGCTCCCTACCGTCGAGCCGTCAGCGTGTCACGACGTAAGGAGCCCACGATGTCCACCAAGGCAGTGATCAGCCTGACGACCGGTATGGAGGACCCGGAGAAGGTCACCGTCGCCTTCCTCGTCGCCGTCGGCGCCGCAGAGACCGGGCGCGAGACCCTGCTGTTCCTCACCAAGGAAGCCGTGCGGCTGGCCGTGGCGGGCACCGCGGTCGGCGTGGCGTGCGAGGGCTGCCCACCGCTGCCCGAGCTGCTGGCGCGGTACGAGGCCGCCGGCGGCACCTACTACGTCTGCCCGGTCTGCTTCAACGCCCGCAAGCTCGACGCGGACCACCTCATCCCGGGCGCCGAGATCCAGGGGACGGTCCCGATGTGGAAGTGGATCGGCGACGAGGCCGCGACCACCTTCAGCTACTGAGCCGGCGTCCTGACCGCGAACCGAAGGAGGAGAACCATGACGGAGACGACCCGACGCGAGCTCGACGTCACCGACCTGCTGGACCGCGTGCGCTCCATGTACACCGCGGTCGCGGACACGCCCTCGGGCCCCTTCCACTTCGAGGTCGGGCACGACCTGGCAGAGCGGCTCGGCTACCCGGCCGCCGTGCTCGAGGCCGTTCCGAGCGCCGCCACCGAGTCCTTCGCCGGGGTCGGCTACTTCCTGGACCTCGCCGAGCTGCAGCCCGGGGAGCAGGTGCTCGACCTCGGCAGCGGATCGGGCACCGACACCTTCGCGGCGGCGGTCGCGGTCGGCCCCAGCGGGAGGGTGACCGGGGTCGACCTGACCCCGGCCCAGCTGGCCAAGGCCGGACGCCTGGCCGACCAGGCGGGCTTCGCCCAGGTGGCCTTCGTGGAGGGCCGGATCGAGGAGCCGCCCGTGGCGCCGGGGTCGGTGGACTGCGTCATCTCCAACGGCGTCATCAACCTCGCGCCCGACAAGGGGGCGGTGTTCCGGGCGGCTGCGCGGGCGTCGCGGCCAGGCGGCCGGCTCGCCATCGCCGACATCGTCACCGCGGTCGCACTGCCCGACGGCATCACCTGCGACGCCTCGCTCTGGGCGGCCTGCATCGGCGGCGCCGCCGAGCGGGGCGAGTACCTGGCCCTGATCGAGGCCGCGGGCTTCGCCGTGCAGCAGGTGCGGGAGAACACCGCGTACCGCTTCCTGTCCGACCGTGCCCGCAGCGCGACGGCGCGCTACGGCGTGACGAGCATCTCGGTCCTCGCCACGCGGGTGAGCACGTAGCCGTCGTGACTCCTCGGCGCGCTACAGCTCCAGCGCCCGCACGATCGGCACCCCGGCGCGGTAGGCCAGGTGCAGGTGGCTCGGTGCGTCGAGGACCGCGAGCTCGGCCGGCTGCCCCGGCGCGACCCGGCGGTCGAGGCCGAGCGACCGGCCCGACACGGCGGTCGCCGCGTGCAGCGCCTCGGCCGGCGTCATGCCCATCTCGCGCACGGCCAGGGCGATCGCGAACGGGATCGACGACGAGTAGCAGGTGCCCGGGTTGCAGTCCGAGGCGAGCGCGACGTCGACGCCGGCGTCGATGAGGCGCCGCGCGTCGGGGTAGGGCGAGCGGGTCGAGAACTCGACGCCCGGGAGCAGCGTGGCCACCGTGGTGCCGCGGGCGGCGGCGAGCGCCTCGACGTCGGCGTCGTCGAGGTAGGTGCAGTGGTCGACGCTGCGGGCGCCGAGCTCGCAGGCGAGCCGCACGCCGGGGCCGTGGCCGAGCTGGTTGCCGTGCACGCGCAGCGCCAGACCGGCGTCGCGGCCGGCGGTGAGGATCGCGCGGGCCTCGTCGCCGTCGAACGCGTGGGCCGAGTGCGGCTCGCAGAAGACGTCGATGCTCGCCGCGAGGCTCGTCGCCCCGTCGGCGGTGACCGCGTCCAGCATCGGGCCGGTGACGAGGTCGACGTATGCCGCCCGGTCCGTCGCGTACTCGCGTGGCACGACGTGCGCACCGAGGAACGTCGTGTGCGGCGTCAGCTCGCGGGCGATGCGCAGCGAACGCAGCTCGTCGTCGAGGGTCAGGCCGTAGCCGCTCTTGATCTCGACGGTGGTGGTGCCCTGGGCCCGCATCTCGGCGACGCGTGCCGCGACGAGGGTGCGCAGCTCGTCGTCGCTCGCGGCGCGCGTCGCCGCGACCGAGACGGCGATGCCGCCGCCGTCGTAGGGCGTGCCCGTCATGCGGGCTGCGAACTCGGCCGAGCGGTCGCCGGCGAAGACGAGGTGGGTGTGCGAGTCGACGAACCCGGGGATGACGGCGCGCCCGCCGAGGTCGCGTCGCTCGTCGGCGTCGGGCGCCTCCGACGCCGATCCGACCCACGCGATCTCACCGTCGGCCACGACGAGCGCGGCGTCGCGCACGATGCCGAGCAGCGCGTCGCCGGGGTCTGCACGGCGGGCGTGGCCGTCGCCGTGGGCCGGGTCGTTCGTCGTCAGCTCGGAGATGCCCGTGAGGAGCAGGCTCACGCGGGGACCCCTCCGGTGACGCGGTCGATGGCGCCCACCAGCATGCGGCCGACGTCGCCCATCCGGTGGTGGCCGTCGCTGACGACGACGTCACCGCCGACGACGACGGTCGACACGTCGGAGGCGACGCACGCGTAGATGATCTGGTCGTGGGCGGCGCCGGCGGTGTTGACGGTGTCGGTGCGCACCGTCACGAAGTCGGCGAGCGCCCCCTTGCTGAGGTGGCCGCCGTCGGACCAGCCGAGCGACCGGTAGCCGTTGAACGAGGCCGCGAGGAGCAGGTCGTTGGCCGAGAAGCGGTCGCGCTCGTTGGTGACGAGCCGCTCGTGCATCTCGAGGCCGCGCAGCTCCTCGAACGGGTCGATGATGACGTGCTGGTCGGAGCCGAGCGAGAGCGGGCTGCCGGCGTCGTGCAGGGCCCGCGCGGGGCCGATGCCGTCGGCGAGGTCGCGCTCGGTCGTCGGGCAGAAGCACGCTCCGGTGCCGGTGCCGCCGAGCAGGCCGATGTCGCGGTCCTCGAGGTGCGTGGCGTGGACCGCGGTCGAGTGGGCGCCGAGGGCGCCCGCCTCGTCGAGCAGCTGGGTCGGGCTCGCGCCGTAGTACATCTGGCAGGCGAGGTTCTCGCCGTGCTGCTCCGACAGGTGCACGTGCAGGGGCAGGTCGCCGGCGGCCTCGACGACCCGCGGCAGGTCCTCGCGGCGCACGGCCCGCACCGAGTGGATGGCCGCGCCCAGCCGCACCCGGTCGGTCTCGCCGCGACGCTCGGACATGCGCTCGGCCCAGGCCTCGACGGTGCCGTCGCTGAACCGGCGCTGGCCCGGGTGCAGCTCGACGTGGCCGCCGCCGTTGAGGCCACCCTCGAGGTAGCAGGTGTCGAGCAGGGTGAGCCGGATGCCGGCCTCGTCGGCCGCCTGGCGCACGGCGAGCCCCATCGCGTTGGGATCGCCGTAGGGGTGGCCGCCGGGGCGGTGGTGCACGTAGTGGAACTCCCCCACCACGGTGATCCCGGCCTGCACCATCTCGGCGAAGACGGCACGCGCCAGCGCGAAGTACGTGTCGGGGTTGAGCTGCTCCGCGGCGGCATACATCTGCTCGCGCCAGCTCCAGAAGTTGCCCCCGCCACCGTTGACGCGGCCGCGCAGGGCGCGGTGGAACGCGTGGCTGTGGGCGTTGGCCATGCCGGGGAGGGTCACCCCGGCGAGCCGGACGTCGTCGGGCTGTGGGTCGGCGTCGACGAGGACGTCCTTGATGAGGCCGTCCTGCGTCACGAGCCGCACACGCCGCGCGAACCCGCCTGTCAGCCAGGCGCTCTCGCACCAGAACGCGGTCATCGGGCACTGCCCATGGGGTCGGGGTCCTTCCGGGAGCACAGCTGCGTCACGACGGCGGTGAGCGCCGTGACCCCATGGTGGCAGTCCGCGGGCTCCGCCGACTCGGCGGGTGAGTGTGAGATTCCTGTCGGGTTGCGCACGAAGAGCATCGCGCTCGGCACCCCGTGGGTGGCGAGCACGCCGGCGTCGTGTCCGGCGCCGGTGCCGAGGAGCGGGGCGTCAGGGAGTATGCCGTGGAGCCGGCCGACGAGGTCCGCGTCGAACGCCGTGGTGGGGGTCCACGACTCGAGCGTCGTCGTGCCGCCGTGGGTGCCGGCCTCGGCCGTCACGCCCTCGACGGTGGCGCGGACTGCGTCCTCGCCGCGGCCGCGGGCATCCAGCCAGGCGGTGACGTGGCTCGGGATCGCGTTGACGCCGCCCGGCTCCACGACGACCTTGCCGACCGTGGCGACGCAACCCCGCGCGACGGCATACGACCTCGCGGCCTGCACGACGCCGGCCAGGCCGACCATCGCGTCGTGGCGGTCCTCGATGCGGGTGGTGCCGGCGTGGTTGGCCTCGCCGGGCAGGTCGATGCGCCAGCGCCCGTGCGGCCAGATGTCGGTGCCGATGGCGACCGCGCGGGCCGGGTCGTCGAGGTCGTCGCCGCCGTCGGGGGAGAGCGCGAGCGCCTTGCCCTGCTCGACGTGCAGCTCGACGAAGGTGCCGATGCGGCGGATCGTGTCGTCGTCGCGGCCCAGCTCGTCGGGGTCACGCCCGGCCTGCTGCCACGCCTCGGCCATCGTGGTGCCGTCGGCGTCGGTGAGCGACCGGGCCCGGTCGGCGTCCAGCGCTCCCGTGATGATGCGTGACCCGGCGCAGGCGATCCCGAACCGGGCACCCTCCTCGTCGACGAAGTTGACGACGCCGAGCGGCACGTCGGGCTCGACACCGGCCTCGCGCAGGGCGTCGACGACGGCGAGGGCGCTGACGACTCCCAGCGGCCCGTCGAAGGCGCCGCCGTCGGGCACCGAGTCGAGGTGCGAGCCGATGACGACCCCGGGGTTCGTGTCGGGGTCGCCCCACCACGCCCACTGGTTGCCGGCACGGTCCTCGACGACGTCCAGCCCCCGGGCCGTGCACTCCCCCGCGAACCACTCGCGCAGGTCGTGGTCGGTGCGGGTCCACGCGTAGCGGCGGTAGCCGCCGGTGCCGCCGTCGCGTCCCAGCGGGGCCAGGTCGGCCCACATCCGGTCGAAGGTCTTCATGCTCGACCACCCTTCCTCGTCACTAGGCTCCCTCCATGGATGCAGACCAGGTCTCGACACCGGCCGTGGACGCTGCGCGGGCGGCGGGGATCGAGCACACGGTGACCCGCCACGGCCGCGTCTCCAGCCTCGAGGAGGCGGCCGCGGCCCGGGGCATCGAGCCGCGCGACCTCATCAAGACGCTCGTCGTGCGGCGGGCCGAGGACGACCACGTCTTCGTGCTCGTGCCCGGCGACCGCACCTTCTCGTGGGCCAAGGTGCGGGCCCTGCTCGGCACGAACCGCATCTCCATGCCCGACGCCGAGGCGGCGAAGGCGGTGACCGGCTACGAGCGGGGCACGATCACGCCCTTCGGCTCGGCGACCGCGCTGCCGGTCATCGCCGACAGCCACCTCGTCGGCCGCACCATCTCGCTCGGCGGCGGCGGTCACGGCGTCGGGCTCACGGTCAACGGCGACGACGTCATCCGCCTCTTCGACGCGACGGTCGCCGACATCTCCGACGAGGAGGTCACCCGCTAGTCGAGTGCCCACTTCCCGACACCCCCATCCCGTCGAGTGCTCACTTCCCGACACACCCATCCCGTCGAGTGCCCACTTCCCGACGCGGGCCTGCGTCGGGAACTGCGCACTCGACTGTGGGGGTGATCAGCCCTCCTGCATCGGGATGCGGACGCCCCGCTCGTGCGCGACCTTGTCGGCGAGGTCGTAGCCGGCGTCGACGTGCCGGATGACGCCCATGCCGGGGTCGTTGGTGAGCACCCGGGCGAGCTTCTGCGCGGCGAGGTCGGTGCCGTCGGCGAGGGAGACCTGGCCGGCGTGCAGGCTGCGGCCGATGCCGACGCCGCCGCCGTGGTGGATCGACACCCAGCTCGCGCCGCTCGAGGTGTTGACGAGGGCGTTGAGCAGGGGCCAGTCGGCGATGGCGTCGGAGCCGTCGGCCATGGCCTCGGTCTCGCGGTAGGGGCTGGCGACGGAGCCCGAGTCGAGGTGGTCGCGGCCGATGACGATCGGCGCGCTGACCTCACCGGTGCGCACGAGCTCGTTGAAGGCGAGGCCGGCCTTGTCACGCTCTCCGTAGCCGAGCCAGCAGATGCGGGCGGGCAGGCCCTGGAACGCGATCCGCTCCTGCGCACCACGGATCCACTTGTGCAGGCGGTCGTTGTCGGGGAAGAGGTCGAGCACGGCCTTGTCGGTCGCGGCGATGTCCTTCGGGTCGCCCGAGAGCGCGGCCCAGCGGAACGGGCCCTTGCCCTCGCAGAAGAGCGGGCGGATGTAGGCCGGGACGAAGCCGGGGAACTCGAAGGCGCGGTCGTAGCCGCCCTGGCGGGCCTCGTCGCGGATCGAGTTGCCGTAGTCGAAGACCTCGGCGCCGGCGTCCTGGAACTCGACCATCGCCTTGACGTGCTTGGCCATCGACGCGCGGGCGCGGTCGGTGAAGTCCTCGGGCTTCTTCTCGGCGTACTCGGCCCAGTCCTCGAGCGCGACGCCCTCGGGCAGGTAGCTGAGCGGGTCGTGGGCGGAGGTCTGGTCGGTGACGATGTCGATCTCGACGCCGCGGCGCAGCAGCTCGGGAAAGACCTCGGCCGCGTTGCCCACGACGCCGACCGACCAGCCGCGACGCTCGCGCTTGGCGGCGAGCGCCTTCTCGATGGCGTCGTCGAGGTCGTCGGCGACCTCGTCGAGGTAACGGTGCTCGACGCGACGGTGCAGGCGGGCCGGGTCGACGTCGACGATGAGGCAGGCGCCGTCGTTGAGGGTGACGGCGAGCGGCTGCGCGCCGCCCATGCCGCCGCAGCCGCCGGTGAGGGTCAGGGTGCCGGCGAGGGTGCCGCCGAAGCGCTTCTCGGCGACCGCGGCGAAGGTCTCGTAGGTGCCCTGGACGATGCCCTGCGTGCCGATGTAGATCCACGACCCGGCCGTCATCTGGCCGTACATCGTGAGGCCGAGGTGCTCGAGGCGGCGGAACTCGGGCCAGGTGGCCCAGTCGCCGACGAGGTTGGAGTTGGCGATGAGCACGCGTGGCGCCCACTCGTGGGTCTGCATGACGCCGACCGGGCGGCCGCTCTGGACGAGCATCGTCTCGTCCTGCTTGAGCGTCGTCAGGGTGCGCACCATGGCGTCGAACGACTTCCAGTCACGCGCGGCCCGGCCGGTGCCGCCGTAGACGACGAGGTCGTCGGGGCGCTCGGCGACCTCGGGGTCGAGGTTGTTCATGAGCATCCGCAGGGGGGCCTCGGTGGCCCACGACTGCGCGGTCAGCTGCGTGCCGCGTGCCGCGCGGACGGGACGTGCACCTTCCATGGGGATCTCCTTGTGGGTGAAGGGTTCGAGGTCAGTTGAGGGGGCCGGTGGCGGACTCGGCGGCGGCGACGACGTCGCCGGCGACGACGGCCGCGTGGGCGCCTTCGATGTCGGGGGCGAGGAACCGGTCGGGTCCGGGGGTCGCGTTCGTGTGCCCGTCGAGGGCCGCGATGACGGCCGCAGCCGCGGCGCCGGGCTCGAGGGGCGCCCGCAGCCGTATGCCGCGTGCTGCCGTGAGCAGCTCGATGGCGAGCACCCTGCCCAGGGCGTCGACGGCCCGCCGCAGCTTGCGAGCGCCCGACCAGCCCATCGACACGTGGTCCTCTTGCATCGCCGAGCTCGGGATCGAGTCGACGGACGCCGGGACGGCGAGGCGCTTGAGCTCCGAGACCATCGCGGCCTGCGTGTACTGGGCGATCATCAGGCCGGAGTCGACGCCGGGGTCGTCTGCGAGGAACGGCGGCAGGCCGTGGTTGCGGGCCTGGTCGAGGAACCGGTCGGTGCGGCGTTCGGCCATCGAGGCGACGTCGGCCACGACGATCGCGAGGAAGTCGAGCACGTAGGCGACGGGGGCGCCGTGGAAGTTGCCGTTGGACTCGACGCGGCCGTCGGGCGTGACGACCGGGTTGTCGACGGCCGAGGCGAGCTCGGCGGCGGCGACCCGGGCGGCGTGCTCGACCGTGTCGCGGGCACCGCCGTGCACCTGGGGCGCGCAGCGCAGCGAGTAGGCGTCCTGGACGCGGGTGCACTCCTCGGTGCGGTGCGACTCGCGGATCGGCGAGTTCGCCATGACGGCACGGATGTTCGCGGCCGATGCGCCCTGGCCGGGCTGCGGACGCAGGGCGTGCAGGTCGGGCGCGAAGACGTCGTCGGTGCCGAGCAGGCCCTCGACGCTCATCGCGGCCGAGACGTCGGCGACCTTGAGCAGGTGGCGCAGGTCGTGGATGGCGAGCACGAGCATGCCGAGCATGCCGTCGGTGCCGTTGATGAGGGCCAGGCCCTCCTTCTCGGCGAGCACGATCGGCTCGATCCCGTTGTCGCGCAGGGCGGTTGCGGCGTCGGTGACGGTGCCGTCCTCGAGCCGCACGGGGCCCTCTCCCAGGACGGCGAGCGCACAGTGCGACAGCGGCGCGAGGTCGCCCGAGCAGCCGAGCGAGCCGAACTCGTGCACGACCGGGGTGATGCCGGCACTCAGCACGGCGGCATACGCCCTCGCGGTCTCGAGGCGGACGCCGGTGCGCCCGGTCGCGAGCGTCGAGAGGCGCAGGAGCATGAGGGCGCGCACGACCTCGCGCTCGACCTCGGGGCCGGTGCCGGCGGCGTGCGAGCGCACGAGCGAGCGCTGCAGCTGGGCGCGCAGCGGGGTCGGGATGTGCCGGGTCGCGAGGGCGCCGAAGCCGGTGGAGACGCCGTAGTGCGCCACCGTGTCGTTGGCCAGGGCCTCGACGACCTCACGGCTGCGGGCGATCTCGGCTTCGGCCTCGGCGGACAGCTCGACGCGGGCGCCGTGACGGGCGACCGCGACGACGTCGTCGACGCTGAGTGGGCCGGTGCCGACGGTGACGGTGGGGCATTCGTTCATGGCTCCCATAGAACCGCCGACGCACTGGCGCCGCGGGCCGCGCAGGCGCACAATTGTCTCGGATGCGAGACGACGGGGATCGCGGACAGGAGGTGCCACGTGTCCAACGCGCCGGCCGCCGCGAACGCGCTCGACGTCCTCGAGCACCTCTCGCGCCACGCCGAGCCGCTGCCTGCGGCCTCCATCGCGCGCGACCTCGGCCTCCCCCGCAGCTCGGTCTACCACCTGCTCAAGGTGCTGCACGGACGCGGCTACGTCACCCACTACGTGGAGGAGCGGCGCTTCGGCCTCGGCCAGGCGGCCTACGAGCTCGGGTCGGCCTACCAGCGACAGGCGCCGTTGGCGCGCGTGGCCCGCGCAACGATGCGGCGGCTCGTCGACCAGTGCGGGCGCAACGCCCACTTCGCGACGCTCGACGGGCGTGACGTCATCTACCTGCTCGAGGAGCGCGCCCCGGGCCAGCCGATGCTCGTGACGGACGTCGGCGTACGCCTGCCCGCCCACCTCACGGCGAGCGGGCTCGCGATGCTGTCGGCCCTGCCGGCGACCCAGGTGCGCGCGCTCTACCCCGACCGCGCGTCGTTCGTGCAGCGCAGCGGCGGTGGCGGGCCACGGTCGCTCGCCGAGCTGCGCAGCCTCCTCGCCCGCACCCGCACCGACGGGCACGCGCGCGAGGAGGGCACGGTCACACCCGACCTCTCGTCGGTCGCCGTCCCGGTGCTCGACCGCGGAGGCCGGCCGCTGGCCGCGATCGCCCTGACCCTGCGGACCGCCGACGCCTCGTCGGACCACGTCGGCGACCTCGTGGCCCGCGCCCGTGTCGCCGCCGAGGACATCGGCCGCAGGCTCAGCCCCAGCACGGCAACCGCCCGACGCTGACCCGGCCGTCTCCTAGGGTGGCCGCCATGGACCTCTTCCTCGTCGGCGGCGGGTGGGACGACGCGCGCGCACATGAGCTCTACGGCGGCTTCGTCGACGCGGCCGCCCGCCGGGCCGGCGGCCCGCCCCGCATCCTGCTCGTGGTGCTGGGCACCGATCCCGACTCGCTCGAGTACCACGAGCGCTACCTCCGCACGCTCGGCCTCGTCGGGGGCCACGAGCTCGTCGTCGACCGGGTGGCCGAGGGGTCCGCGTTCGACCCGTCCGCCCTCGAGGGCGTCGACGGACTCTTCGTCGGCGGCGGCCCGACGCCCGGCTACCACGCGTCGTTGTCGTCCGCCTACGCCGAGATCCGTGCGCGGGTCCACGCAGGTATGCCGTATGCCGGCTTCTCCGCAGGCGCTGCCATCGCGGGCACCCATGCCGTCATCGGCGGATGGCGCGTCGACGGCCGCCCCGTCTGCCCCGACGAGAGCAACGAGGACCTCGACCCCCTGACCGTGGTCGAGGGCATCGGCCTGGTCGAAGGTGCGGTCGACGTGCACGCGGCGCAGTGGGGCAACCTGTCGCGACTGGTCGCCGCGGTGCAGGATGGTCTCGCGCCGCACGGTGTCGCGGTCGACGAGGACACGGTCCTCGGGCCGGCGGGGGTCGTGCGTGGTGCCGGGCACGTGTGGGAGGTCGAGGCCGCGCCGGGCGGGGTGGTCGCGGTGCGGCGCCGCGCATCGGTTCAATAGGCTCGGGCCATGCGCGCCATCACGATCCCCGAGCCCGGAGACGCCGACAGCCTCGTCCTCGCCGAGGTGCCCGACCCCGAGGCCGGCCCCGGCCAGGTGCTCGTCGACGTCGCGGCGGCGGGCGTCAACCGCGCCGACGTCATGCAGCGCCTCGGGCACTACCCACCGCCGCCCGGTGCCTCGGACTACCCCGGGCTCGAGGTGAGCGGCCGCATCGCCGCGGTGGGCGACGGCGTCGAGCAGTGGCAGGTCGGCGACGAGGTGTGCGCCCTCCTCGAGGGTGGCGGCTACGCCGAGAAGGTCGTCGTGCCGGCCGAGCAGGTGCTGCCGGTCCCCCGAGGGGTCGATCTCGTCGACGCCGCGGGTCTGCCCGAGGTGGCGGCCACGGTGTGGTCCAACGTCTTCCTCGTCGCCAACATCCAGCCGGGCCAGGTGCTGCTCGTCCACGGCGGCAGCTCGGGCATCGGCACGATGGCGATCCAGCTGGCCAAGGCCGTCGGCGCGCACGTCGCCGTGACCGCGGGCAGCCGGGAGAAGCTCGACGCGTGCCGCGAGCTCGGCGCCGAGATCCTCGTCGACTACAAGGAGGAGGACTTCGTCGAGCGCGTGCGCGAGCTGACGAAGGGGCACGGCGCGGACGTCATCCTCGACAACATGGGCGCCAAGTACCTCGGCCGCAACGTCGAGGTGCTCGCCACGAACGGCAGGCTCGTCACGATCGGCCTCATGGGCGGCCGTCGCGGCGAGCTCGACATGGGGATGCTCCTCGCCAAGCGCGGCGCCGTCATCGCGACGTCCCTCCGGTCGCGACCCGCCACCGAGAAGGCCGCGATCGTGGCGGCCGTGCGCGAGCACGTGTGGCCGCTCGTCGAGTCGGGCGACGTGCGCCCCATCATCCACTCGCGGCACCCGCTCGAGCGCGCCGCCGACGCCCACCGCGAGATGGAGGCCTCGAGCCACATCGGCAAGATCCTGCTGACCACCGGCCAGTGAGCGCCTGACGGCCACACCTCCCGGGCGGCCTTGTCCCGCGGACGATCCGGGCCGTGTCCGACTCGTCCCGGTGACGGCCCCGGCCCACCGGAGTAGCGTCGACAGGTGGACCACTTCACCACGAAGCGGCCCTCCCATCCGACGAGTTCCGGGAGGCACCTGCAGTGTTCATCCAAGTGATTCAGGGCAAGACCAACGACGCGGACCGGCTCCACGCCCGCATGGACGCCTGGCGCGACGAGCTCGAGCCGGGCGCCGAGGGCTGGCTCGGCGGCACCTACGGCATCGACGACGACAACGAGTTCATCGGCGTCGTGCGTTTCGACTCCCGCGAGTCGGCGATGCGCAACAGCGAGCGTCCGGAGCAGGGCGCCTGGTGGGCCGAGACCGAGAAGTGCTTCGACGGAGACGTCACGTTCCACGACTGCGACGACGTGACGATGATGCTCGACGGCGGGTCGGACGACGCACAGTTCGTCCAGGTGATCCAGGGCCGCATCAGCGACCAGGAGAAGTTCCGGATGATGCGCGACATGCCGATGGACACGCTGCACACGGAACGGCCCGACATCCTCGGCGGCACCATCGCGGTCGACAAGGACGGCTGGTTCACCCAGACGATGGCGTTCCGCACCGAGGCCGAGGCCCGCGAGGGCGAGAAGAAGGCCATGCCGCCCGAGGTCATGGAGCAGATGGCCGACATGGACAAGGCCATGAGTGACGTGCGCTACCACGACCTGCACCACCCGTGGTTCGCCACCGCAGGCGCCCGCGCGCCACGAGACGTCTGACGTCCACGCCACGTCTGACTCCACGCCGGGCCTCACGGGCCCCGACCCCTCGTCGCGGTCCGTGAGGCAGGATGGAGCGCATGAGCGACGACGCGAGCCGCCAGGCACAGCCCACCGACGACGGAGCCACGCGCGACGACCCGCGCATCGTCGTCGTGACGCCCGACGGGATGGGCGTCGCGTCGCCGCTCACCGACCGCGCGGGCGAGGACGAGGGCATCGACCGCCGCCGCGAGCGCGCCGACGGCGACGAGCCGCGCGAGCGCACCAACCCGGCCGACCTCGTCGAGGAGCCGGCGAAGGTGATGCGCATCGGCTCGATGATCAAGCAGCTGCTCGAGGAGGTGCGCAACGCCCCGCTCGACGAGGCCGGGCGCCGTCGCCTCGCCGACATCCACCACCGTTCGCTCGAGGAGCTCAAGGACGGTCTCGCGCCCGAGCTCGTCGAGGAGCTCGACCGCATCGCGCTGCCGTTCCGCAGCGAGGAGCCGAGCGACGCCGAGCTGCGCATCGCCCAGGCGCAGCTCGTCGGCTGGCTCGAGGGCCTCTTCCACGGCATCCAGACCGCCCTGGTGGCGCAGCAGATGGCGGCGCAGCAGCAGCTGCAGCAGATGCGCGCCCTGCCGCCCGGCCCTGGCTCGTCCTACGGCACACCGCCCGGCGCCCACGCCGAGCAGCACCCGGGCGAGGCCGGCCCGACGGGCCAGTACCTCTGAGCCCTGCCGAACGTGGCCCGTCGGCCAGGTCGGTCAGAGCCAGCTGGACCGCTCACGCTCGGTGCGCACCCGCAGCCCGGGCCGGTGCTCGAGGCTCACCGGTTCAGACTGCGGTCGCTCCGTCCACGCGCCGCCCAGGGCGCCACGAGCAGCAGCAGCCAGGCGAAGCCGACGACGAAGCTCGCCACGAGGATCACGAGCCCGGCCGACCCGCCGAGGAGGCGCTGCCCGAACGCGAGCAGGACGGCATACGCCATCACGAGCGCGCCGACGACGGCCTTGCGGCGAATGGGTCCCACGTCTCCTCCTCGCGTCGTCGCCGGGATGGCCCCATGGCAGCACGCCGACGTGAACGGTGGGTGCTCTCGAGGTGACAGGTCACGGTCCGGTTAGGGTGAAACGGTGCGACAGGTGAGGAACCTGCTGTCCGGCGACAGCCACTGGCTGCGCCGCGGGTCGCACCTGCTCAAGTGGCTCGCCGTGCTGGCCGCCTGCTACCTCGGCGGCGTGGCCGCGACGAACCTCGCCCCCACCGTCGCCGAGACGTCGCAGTACCGCGCCGTGCTGCGGCTCGACCCGGTGCCACGGCACTCGCCGGTGCTCCACGCCCCGACGATCGTCGGCGACGTCGACGTGCAGTTCGCGTCGCCGATCCTGGCGCCCGGGCTCGACGTGCAGGTGGCGGTGCGCGAGGAGATCACCAACCTCTTCACCCGGCCGAACGTCGACATCCGGGCACTGCAGCCCTCGAACGACGAGATCTCGTCGGCCATCGGGCAGGCGGCGACCGGCGTCGGCATCCGGTTCGTGCTGGGCGCCGGGGCGATCGCGGTGCTGCTCTCGCTGGCGTCGCACTACATCCGGCAGCGCAACACCCGACGCCACCACGTCGCGTTCGTCGCGTCGGCGATGGTCGTCGCCACCGTCGGCACGTTCGCCGGCATCGCGACCACCTACCAGCCGGCCCGCTTCGCCGAGTACCGCACGAGCGGCGTCCTCGGCGTCGTGCAGCGCAACGCCGGCCTGCTCGCCGACGTCGAGGCGCGCGCGACGCAGGTGACGCCGTACTTCCGCAACCTGCTCGCCGTCACGCAGGCCCTCCAGCAGAAGTACGTCGCCGGCACCGTCGAGGGGCCGCCGTCGGCCCGCTTCCTCCTCGTCTCCGACATCCACGGCGCCAACCAGTACGCCCTGATGCGCACGATCATCGAGGAGGAGGACATCGACGCCGTCATCGACAGCGGCGACCTCGTCAACTTCGGCCGCGTGCAGGAGGGTGACGCGGCGGGCATCTACCGCTCGATCCAGTCGCTGGGCGTGCCCTACATCTTCACGAGCGGCAACCACGACCAGTCGTCGGCGACCGACCGGGCGGTCCTCGCCCGCATGGCGCGCATCCCCAACGTGGTCCTGCTCGAGAACCCCGCCGACGGGCTGCGCGAACTCTCGTTCCGCGGCCTGCGCATCACCGGCTTCAACGACCCGCGCTACTTCGGCGACGACAATGCCGACCCCAAGGGCAAGGCGAAGCCGGCGGCCGACCGCTACAACGCCGCCGTCGCCGAGGGGCCCGAGCCCGACCTCGTCGTCACCCACGAGCCGTATGCCGCCGAGCAGGTCGAGCGCGGACGCATCCTCGTCAACGGGCACATGCACACCCCCGCCCTCGAGGGGAACCGCATCCAGGTCGGCACCTTCACCGGCGGCGGGGTCGTCTCGCACTACTCCGAGGGCCCGGGCGAGGAGCTCAACGGCCAGCCGTACTCCTTCGACATCGCGCAGTTCGGCACGTCGTGCGAGCTGACCTCGCTGACCCGCTACTCGTTCCGCAACCTCCTCGAGGGTCGCCCGGCCTACGACAGCGTGCAGGTCGTGAGCGGTGCCCGCATCGACCCGTACCGCCCACCGGCGACGGTGCAGCAGCAGCCGGGCCAGCCTCAACCGGACCCCGAGAAGCGCACCTGCAGCCGGCTCGAGGAGACGACGCTGCGGCCGATCCCGGTGGAGTCGTCGGCCCCGTCGACCTCGACGATCAGCCCTTGAGGTCGGGGAACTGGTCGTCGCGCCACTCGAGGTCGGGCTGGCTGCCGCCGAGCGCCTCGAGGTCACGCTCACGGCCACGCAGCTCGACGCGGCGGATCTTGCCCGAGATCGTCTTGGGCAGCTCGAAGAACTCGATGCGGCGCACCCGCTGCCACGGCGCGAGCTTCTCGCGGGCGTGGGCCAGGATCGAGCGGGCCACCTCCGCGCCGGGCTCGTGCCCGGGCGCCAGGGCGACGTACGCCTTGGGCACCGCGAGGCGCACCGGGTCGGGTGACGGCACGACCGCCGCCTCGGCCACCGCGGGGTGCTCGATGAGCACCGACTCGACCTCGAACGGGCTGATCTTGTAGTCGCTCGCCTTGAAGACGTCGTCGGTGCGTCCCACGAAGGAGATGTAGCCCTCCGCGTCGACCGAGGCGACGTCGCCGGTGTGGTAGAAACCGCCGGCCATCGCGTCGGCGTTGCGCTGGTCGTCGCCCTGGTAGCCGGTCATGAGCGCGACCGGGCGGTGCGCCAGGTCGAGGCAGATCTCGCCCTCGCGGTTGCCCTCCGAGTCGGGCTCGGCGACCGGCTCGTTCGTCACCGGGTCGACGACGACCACGGGGTAGCCGGGGAGCGGCCGCCCCATCGACCCGGGCTTGACGACCGACCCGGGCGTGTTGCCGACCGACAGGGTCATCTCGGTCTGGCCGTAGCCGTCTCGGATCGTCAGGCCCCACGCCTTCTCGACCTGCGCGATGACCTCCGGGTTGAGCGGCTCGCCCGCGCCGACCACCTCGCGGAGCGCGCCGGAGCCGCCCGACAGGTCGCTCTTGATGAGCATCCGCCACACGGTCGGGGGCGCGCACATCGAGGTGACCTGGTGCTCGCGGAGGACCCGCAGCAGGGCCGCTGCGTCGAAGCGGACGTAGTTGTACACGAAGATCGTCGCCTCGCCGATCCACGGCGCGAAGAACGACGACCACGCGTGCTTGGCCCAGCCGGGGCTGCTGATGTTGAGGTGCACGTCGCCGGGCTGCAGGCCGATCCAGTACGTCGTCGTCAGGTGGCCGACCGGGTAGGAGCGCTGCGTGTGCTCGACGAGCTTGGGGCGGCTCGTGGTGCCGGAGGTGAAGTAGAGCAGGAGACGGTCCTCCGGCCCGGTGCCCGGGTGCGGCGCGGGCCCGGCGTCCGAGGCGTGCGCGTCGGCGTACGCGTGCCAGCCGTCGAGCTCGCCGCCGGCCGCGTCGCTGCCGACGGCCACCCGCACGAAGTCACCGGGCAGGTCGTCGAGCTTGTGCACCTCCGCCGCGTTCGTCACGACGGCGCGCGCCGCCACCCGCTCGATGCGGTCGGCGAGGTCGCCCGGGCCGACCGCCGTGGTCGTCGGCACGATGACGGCGCCGAGCTTCATGACGGCGAGCATCGTCTCCCAGAGCTCGACCTGGTTGCCGAGCATGAGCACGACGGAGTCGCCGCGGCCGATGCCCAGCGAGCCGAGCCAGGAAGCGACGCGGTCGGAGCGCCGGGCCATCTCGTCGAAGCTGACGGTGGCCGACGACTCGTCCTCCTCGACGATCGTCAGCGCCGGCTTGTCGTTGCCGCGCGCGACCGCGTCGAACCAGTCGACCGCCCAGTTCCAGCGGTCTCCGACGTCGGGGAACGTGAACTCTCGAACGGCTGCCGCATGGTCGTTCCGCAGCTCGAGCAGCTGGTCGCGGGCGGCGCGGTAGGCGGTCGTCGGGTCGAGGGTTCCGGTCGTGGCGTCGTCGCTCGGGAGGCTCATGGGTCCGACCTTGCCACGCGAGCGCCCGTCCCAGAAGGGACAGCTCCGGCTGATCCGCGATCAGGCCCTTCGCGTCATGACGTCGACGGCGCAGCGGGCGCGGCCGGTGACGACCATGGCGAGCACACCCACCGACACCGCGAGGCCGCTGATGACTCCGAACGCCTCACGTGAGGGGGCGCCGAACCACGCGATCACGCCGCCCGCCACGGCGAGGAAGACGGCGCTCGCCATCGAGGCGGCCATCTGACCACCCGCGTTGTGGTGTCCCTGGTCGGCATCGGCGGACGCGCCCATGGTCAGCACCGAGAGGGTGCTCGACGTCAGGCCGATGCCCAGACCGGCCACGGCCCAGCCGCTCAGCCCGAGAGCGGTCGGGGCGTCGGCCCAGACGATGAGGCTCGTCGTGGCCAGACCGACCGTCAGCAGCCCGAAGCCGAGTCGCAGCAGGAGCATCGGCCGCCCGTCGAGCCGGCTCTGCACGGCCGAGCCCGCCGACCACGTGACGCCGGTGATGCTGAGGCTGATGCCTGCCGTCAGGGGTCCGTGGTGGCGCAGCACGGTCAGCACGAGGGGCAGGAACGCGCCGACCCCCATGAAGGCGGCGCTCAGCAGGCCGCGGAGGGCGACCACCCCGCCGATCCCGCAGGCAGCGTGCAGCGCCCCCTCCGGCAGGAGCCGCCGTGCCGCGAGAGCGAGCGCCACGAGCGCGGCTGCCAGGACGAGCACCGGCGACACCTGGCCGGCCACACGCCGCTCGGCCACGACGCTGAGGGTCACGAGCGCCGTGGCGGCCACGAGGGCCCATGGGAGGACGAGGTGCAGTGGTCGCCGTGCCGGGGACGGGGTCTCGGAGGCGTCGCGGGCATCGGATGCTGCGATGGCGGGGCGCAGGGCGAGCCAGACCGGCACGAGCACGACCGGCCCGGCGGCGAACACCCAGCGCCAGCCGACGGCCTCGGTGACCGCTCCGGTGACGGCGGGCCCCAGCACCGAGGGCAGCACCCACGCGGCGGCGAAGAGGGCCATCACCCGGGGTCGCAGGCGAGGGTCCAGGGCTCGGGCGACGAGGACCATCACCCCGACGTCGAGCAGCCCTTCGGCCAGCCCACCCAGCAGCCGGCCGGCGACGAGCAGGGGCAGGGTCGCGGCAGTCGCCGTCACCGTCATCCCGACGAGGAACGCGAGCATCCCGGCTCGCAGCACCGGCGCAGGGCCGCTGCGGTCGGCCCACCACCCGGCAGCGGCCAGCGACACGAGATAGGACGCCAGCGGGGCCGCAGTCACCACGCCGTAGCCGGTGATGGCGTCGAGGTCGTGGACGATGCTGGGCAGCGCCGTCGACACGGCCCGGTTCTCGAAGGCGCCGAGCGTCACGAGGGCGACCACGCCCAGCGCGAGCGGCGCGTGCGCGCCGGAGAGCAGCTGGGGTGCGGGTTCGGTGGCGTGTCGGGTCACAGGCGAGAGCGTGCAACCTCAAGTGAGCTTCAGGTCAATCCCGTCACCTATGCCGTCAGGCCGGGTCGTGGCCTTCTGCACCGTCGCGCGGTCGGCGGGGTCGCTCCTCGGCCAGGCGCGGCCGCTCCCGAGGTCCGCGGCGGGTCTGGCGGATCACGGTCGTGTCGTCGCGGCGCGACCCGGATTCGAAGTCCCGCTCGTAGTCCTGCTCATGGTCCTGCTCGTACGCGCCGTCGTCGTAGCCGTCGTCGTACGCGTCACCGGCGCCGCCGCCGTGGCGGCGGCGCCGCAGGTCGTCCTCGTCGATGAGCCGGTTGATGAGCTGCTGCACCTCGTTGCTGCGCGGGATGTTCGCGAGGTTCTCGTCGGGGCTGTCGCCGGCCGACTCGATGTGCAGCGACCCCGAACGGATGAGCCGGTCGAGCACGGTCTGCTGGAAGCTCACGTCGGTGATCTTGGAGAGCGTGATGTCCTTGCCGTTCTTGGTGAGGATGCCGCGGCGCACCATGACGCGGTGCGAGGTGATCACGTAGCGCGTCGTGCGCCAGCGCAGGTACGGGGTGACGACGGCTGGGATCGCGACGAGCACGAGCACGATGATCGCGCCCCACTGGATACGGTTTCCGGTGGTGTCGTCGGGAGTGACGACGGCGATGGCGATGCACGCGGCGGCGAGCAGCAGGCCGAAGATCGTCGGCACCACCACCGTGAGCCAGTGCGGGTGCAGGTCTCGCTCGACCTTCTCGCCCTTGGCCAGCACGTTGTCGGGGAAGCCCATCGTCGATCCTCCTGTCGCTGAGGCCCGTTCGGGCCTCGGAACCAAGAATGCACCGCCAGCCTAGGCCGTCGACCCACACAGGTCGGCCCCTCGACGGCGGCGCGTCGACTTCGACTCGCGGCCCCCGGCACGTGGCCCTACTGTCCGGTACGGGACGTGTGACCGCCAGCACACCAGCGCGGGTCGACGCCCTTTCGCATGGCTCTGCAGTGCTCGGCGTCATCAGCCTTCCACCCACAAAGGAGTGTGTCGTGAAGAGCAAGCCCGTCAGGTCCTCCAGCCCCACCAGCTCCCCCGTCCGCAGGCGCGCGGTCGCGGCCGGCCTCACCGGTCCCGTCGGCGTCGGCGCCACACTCGCTCTCGGTGCGCCGGCCGTCGCGGCCGGCGGGTCCTACGTCGCCCTCGGCGACTCGTACTCGTCCGGCACCGGCACGCGCACGTACATCAGTGACGGAACTTCGTGCCAGCGGTCCGTCTACGCCTACCCCTCGCTCGACGCGGCCTCCCTCGGTCTCGCACTCACCTTCCGCGCCTGCTCGGGGGCCACGGTCGCCGACGTGACGAACACCCAGCTCT
This sequence comes from Dermatophilaceae bacterium, assembly GCA_013361975.1. Taxonomy (GTDB): domain Bacteria; phylum Actinomycetota; class Actinomycetes; order Actinomycetales; family Dermatophilaceae; genus Terrabacter. The sequence goes on along the minus strand of JABFXB010000076.1, from coordinate 1,301 downwards.
CGGCGCTCTCGAGCTCGACGGCATACGTGACGATCTCGGTGGGCGGCAACGACGCCGGCTTCGCCGACGTGCTGACGGAGTGCGCGCAGCCGCCTGGATGAGCAACTGCAACGGCGCCATCGACGGTGCGCAGAGCATCATCAACAACACCCTCCCGGGGCGCCTGTCGACGCTCTACTCCTCGATCCGCGCCAAGGCGCCGAACGCGAAGGTCATCGTCGTCGGCTACCCGCGCATCTTCAACGGCGCGGACTGCAACGCCTTCACGTGGTTCTCGCCGACGGAGGAGTCGCGGCTCAACGCGACGGCCGACCTGCTGAACTCGCGCACGTCGACTGCGGCCGCCGCGCGCGGGTTCACCTTCGTCAACCCCACCTCGAAGTTCGTCGGGCACGCCGTCTGCGACAGCCCGGAGTGGCTCAACGGCCTGTCCAGCCCGGTCAGCGAGAGCTACCACCCGAACGTCGCGGGCCACCGCGACGGCTACGCCGTGGTCACGAAGCCGGCGTTCGGGGTCACCCTCGCCGCCAAGAGCGCATCCAACACGTACTCCGCCGACGCCATCGCCGCGGGCAACAGCAGGTATGCCGCCGCCGACCGCACCATCGCGCCGGAGCGGTTCGTCGCCCCCGACCTCACGACACCCGAGGCCCGGGCCGCGGCCAAGCGCGCCGGGGTCGACCTGCGCAGCCGCGCGAGCATCGACGCCGCCGACCGCTCGTGGTCGCAGCGGCAGGCCGCGGGGGTGCGATGAGGCCGTGCTGACGTCGCGATGAAGTCGTGATGAGGTCGTCGGGCGCCGCCCGGTCGGGCCACCTAGTCTGACCGGGTGCGCTACGACGACATCATCATCGGGGCCGGACACAACGGCCTCACGGCCGCCGCCTACCTGGCCCGCGCGGGAAGGACCGTCCTCCTCCTCGAGCGTTCGGACCGGGTGGGCGGCGCAGCCGTCTCGGCGCGGGCCTTCGCCGGGGTCGACGCCCGGCTGTCGCGCTACTCCTACCTCGTCTCGCTGCTCCCTCGGCAGGTGCTCACCGACCTCGACCTCGACCTGCAGCTCGTCCGGCGACGGTTCTCGTCGTACACGCCGGTGCCGGGGGACCCCGGCCGGGGTCTGCTCGTCGACAACGGTGACGCCGCCGCGACGCAGGCTGCGTTCCGGGCGCTGACCGGCGACGACGACGCGTACGCCGGGTGGACCGACTTCTACCGGCGGATGGGCCAGGTGGCCGAGCGCATCTTCCCGACCGTGCTCGAACCGCTGCGGTCCCGGGCGGACGTGCGGGCGCTCGCCGGCG
>JABFXB010000011.1 GCA_013361975.1 Dermatophilaceae bacterium | reverse complement strand
GAACACACCTTCGAACGACGACGTGATCGGCGGCACCGCCGGCGACTCGACGATCAAGGACCCCGAGGACTGGGTCACCGGCGACGAGGCCATGACCGGCGCTCAGCGCAGTTACCTCGAGACCCTGGCCCGCGAGGCCGGCGAGACGCTGCCCGCAGATCTGACCAAGGCCGAAGCGTCGGAGCAGATCGACCGCCTCCAGGCGGCGACGGGCCGCGGCGCGACAGCCTCGGAAACCGAGAGCAGCACGGAGGGAAGCACGCAGAGCAGCACCGAAACAGGCACTGACTGACCCGCAGCAGGGGCACGTCAGCGCGAGAAGGACATCGCCTCGGTCACGTCGCCACGCAGCATGTCGCGCCGGTCGAGCAGGTAGTTCTGCCGCATCAGCCACGGCGCCGCGTCGCCCTGCTGCGGAAGCTCGCCGGCCGCCCTCTCGACGTACCCGGACCGCAGCGGCAGCAGCGGCCGCCCCTCCATCCCCTCCGGCGCCCGCGGGACGGCGACGCGCCACCCGTTCTGCTCCATGTGGTTGAGCAGGCGGCAGACGTACCGGCTCGCGAGGTCGGCGCGCAACGTCCAGGAAGCGTTGACGTAGCCGATCGTGACGGCGAGGTTCGGCACGTCGGCGAACATCGTCCCCCGGTAGACCGTGAGGTCACGGGTGGGCCGGCGCTCGCCGTCCACGGTGAACTCGATGCCGCCGGCGACCTTGATGCGCAAGCCGGTTGCCGTGACGACGACGTCTGCGGGCAGCTCCCGACCGGACCGCAGCAGTATGCCGTCGGGCGTGAACGTCTCGATCGTGTCGGTCACGACGTGAGCGCGCCCCGACCGCAAGGCCTCGAAGAGGTCGCCGTCGGGCACGACGCACAGGCGCTGGTCCCAGGGGTCGTAGGCGGGGGTGAAGTGGTCGCTCACCATCGTCGTCGACCCGAGCGAGCGCGCAGCGCCCTTCGACAGCAAGGACTTCGCGACAGCCGGCCGCCGCCGGCTGAGCTCGTAGAAGGCCATCGTCGCGAGCACGTTCTTGTAGCGGGCGACGGCGCCTCCCGTGCGGGACGGCAGAACCCGCTGCACGACGTCGCGCACGCGGTCGCGCCGCGGCAGGGCAGTGACCCACGTCGGCGTGCGTTGCAGCATCGTCACGTCGGCCCCGAGGTCTGCCAGGGAGGGCACGAGCGTCACGGCAGTGGCGCCGGACCCGATCACCACGACCTTGCGTCCCGCGATGGGCAGTCCCTCGGGCCAGAACTGCGGGTGCACCACCTCACCCTCGAACGAGCCGATGCCCGGCAGGTCGGGGTCGTGTGGCCGCTCGTAGTCGTAGTAGCCGGTGCACACCTGGAGGAAGCTGCACGTGAGCTGATCGCGGGCGCCGTCGGCGTGCTCGACCGTCACGGTCCACCGTGCCTGGGCCGACGACCACGACGCTCCAATCACCCTGTGCCCGAATCGGATCCGTGGGGTGATGCCATGTTTACGAGCCGTCGACTGGAGGTACGACAGGATCTTCGGGCCGTCGGCGATGGCGTCGGGGTCGGTCCACGGCTCGAACGGGAAGCCGAGCGTCATCATGTCGGAGTCGGACCGCACGCCGGGGTACCGGAAGAGGTCCCACGTGCCGCCGATCGAGTCGCGCGCCTCGAGGATCGCGTACGTGCGCGTCGGCGCCTCGGTCTGCAGGCGGTAGGCGGCCCCGATGCCCGACAGGCCGGCGCCCACGACGAGGACGTCCACGTGCTCGATCTGGCTCATCCGGCCATTGTGACCCACGCCGCGCTCACCTTACCCACCGGTAACCGAGCGGCTACGCTCGACGGCGTGACCGCCCTCCTCGCGACCGACACGGCATACCCCCACCTGCTCGAGCCCCTGGACCTCGGCTTCACGACGCTGCGCAACCGCGTCGTCATGGGCTCGATGCACACGGGCCTCGAGGACCGCGCGAAGGACTTCGACCGGCTCGCGGCCTACTACGCGGAACGCGCGCGCGGCGGCGTCGGCCTCATCGTCACGGGCGGCTTCGCCCCGAACCTCGCCGGCGCCCTCTACCCAGGCGGCTCGGTGCTGGTCACCGAGCGCCAGGCACGCCGTCACGAGGTCATCACGAACGCCGTGCACCGCGAGGGCGGCAAGATCGCCCTCCAGATCCTCCACGCCGGCCGGTACGCCTACCACCCGCTCGCGGTGTCGGCCTCGGCCACGAAGGCCCCCATCTCCCGCTTCAAGGCCCGCGCCCTGAGTGCGCGCGGCATCCGGAGCACGATCGCGGCGTACGCTCGCTGCGCTCGCCTCGCGAAGCGTGCCGGCTACGACGGGGTCGAGATCATGGCATCCGAGGGCTACCTGCTCAACCAGTTCCTCGCACCGCGCACCAACCACCGCACCGACGAGTGGGGCGGCTCACCCGAGAACCGTCGCCGCCTTCCCGTCGAGGTCGTCCGCGCCGTCCGCGAGGCAGCCGGCCCCGACTTCGTCATCGTCTACCGCCTCTCCATGCTCGACCTCGTGCCCGACGGCCAGACCTGGGACGAGATCGTCTCTCTCGCAAAGGAGGTCGAGGCGGCAGGCGCGACCATCATCAACACCGGCATCGGCTGGCACGAGGCCCGCGTGCCCACCATCGTCACCTCCGTGCCGCGCGGTGCCTTCACTCGCGTCACGGCGAAGCTGCGCCCCGAGCTGTCGGTCCCGGTCGTGACGAGCAACCGCATCTCGATGCCCGACCTCGCCGAGCAGGTCATCGCCGACAGCACCGCCGACCTCGTCTCGATGGCGCGCCCCTTCCTCGCCGACCCCGACTGGGTGGCCAAGGCGGCCGCCGACCGCGCCGACGAGATCAACACGTGCATCGCCTGCAACCAGGCCTGCCTCGACCACACCTTCGCGAAGAAGACCGCCACCTGCCTCGTCAACCCACGAGCAGTCCGCGAGACGACCCTCGTCCTCGCCCCGAGCCGACGCAGCAAGCACGTCGCCGTCGTGGGCGGTGGTCCCGCAGGACTCGCCGCCGCCGTGGCCCTCGCCGAGCGCGGACACCGCGTCGAGCTCTTCGAGACGTCCGACGACCTCGGCGGACAGTTCGCCATCGCGATGCGCATCCCGGGCAAGGAGGAGTTCGCCGAGAGCATCCGCTACTACCGCAGGCGCCTCGAGCTCGGCGACGTGAAGGTGCACCTCGGACGACGGGCCGACGTCGACGACCTCACCGACTTCGACGAGGTCGTCGTCGCCACGGGCGTCGAGCCGCGCATCCCCGACGTTCCCGGCATCGACCACCCCAAGGTCATCACGTATGCCGCCGCCGTCCGCGGCGAGGCACCCGTCGGTCAACGCGTGGCCGTCATGGGTGCCGGCGGCATCGGGGTCGACGTCTCGGAGTTCCTCACCCACGTCGAGTCGCCGATGACCGTCGACCAGTGGATGGCGGAGTGGGGCGTCGGCGCCCCCGACGCCTCACGCGGCGGTCTCGTCGCGGCGACCCCGTCTCCGTCGCCGCGGGAGGTGCACCTGCTCCAGCGCAAGGCGACCCCGATCGGCAAGGGCCTCGGCAGGACGACCGGCTGGGTTCACCGGGCATCGTTGAAGGCCAAGGGAGTCCACCACCACGTCGGGGTCCACTACGAGCGCGTCGACGACGCCGGCCTTCACATCACCCATGGCGAGGACCACACCGACCCACAGGTGCTCGACGTCGACACCATCGTGCTCTGCACCGGCCAGGAGTCGGTCAACACCCTCGGCCCTGCCCTCCTCGAGCGCGGCGTCAAGGTTCACGTCATCGGCGGCGCCGACGTCGCGGCCGAGCTCGACGCGAAACGGGCCATCCGCCAGGCCACCGAGCTGGCAGCGACCGTCTAGACCGGGCGCGAGAGGTAGGCGTCGACGAGCCAGGCCGCGTCGCCGGCGCCGTCCTCCGAACGCACCCGTTCACCGAGCAGGTATGCCGCCCGGCGGGCCTCCGGGGACAGCGCGACCACGAGCGCCGCGCGGAGTCGAGCAGGCGTGAGGTCCTTGCGCGCGATCGGCGGCGCCGCGACCCCGAGGTCGGCCATCCGTCGCCCCCAGTACGGCTGGTCCGCAGCGTGCGGCACGACGACCTGCGGCACGCCGGCGCGCACGGCAGCAGCGGTCGTGCCGGCCCCGCCGTGGTGCACGACGACCGAGCAGCGTGGGAACAGCTCGTCGTGCGGCGTCGGGCCGACCCCGAGCACGTGGGGCGGCAGGTCCCGGCCGAGGCGCTCGAGCGACAGCCCCGCGAGCCCCTCGCTGACGATGCCCCGCAGTCCGAGCGACTCGAGCACGTCGACGACCCCGTGCACGACGGCATCCGGATCCGGCGTCGGCATCGACCCGAAACCGACGTACGCCGGAGGCCCGTCGCGGCCGAGGAAGTCCTCGAGCTCGTCGCCGACCCCGTTCGAGTCCCCCGTCGGCGTGTCACGGAACCAGAAGCCGGTCTGCCTCACCGCCGGCGGCCAGTCGCCGGCACGCGGCACCACGGCCGGGCTGGCTCCCAGGAGCGTGGGCGTGCCACTGGCCGCAGCCGAGTAGGTCCGAAACGTCCTACGCGGCAACCCCTTCCGCGAGCGAACGAGGTCTCCTGCAGGGCGGAAGAGGTCGAGAGCGACGCGTCCGGCGAGGCTGCTCCACCAGAGGTTCAGCGGCGACCGGCGGTGCGGCAGCAGGCCGAGCGCCACCGACTCACCGTGCGCGCTGGGCCACACCGGCGCGAAGATCGCGTAGACGTGCGGCTTCTGCGAACCGACCAACAGCGAGTCGACGAGGTCGAAGGTCAACGCGCCCGACACGACGGCATCGGCGCCGTCGACGAGACGGGTCACGTCGTCGGCGAGCGCCGCGCCCCGCTCGGCCATGACCTTCCGCATGAGCCGGGCCTCGCGCACCTGGTGCCGCCCCGACCCTCGCAGCGAGTCGCGGCCGAGCCCGTCGCGCAGCGGTCCCTCGAGGTCGAACGAGAACGGCTCGAAGTCGACGCCGCTCCCGGCCACGACGTGACCCAGGTCGGCGGGCGCGGCGAGCGAGACGGCATACCCACCCCGCCGGAGGCGCTCCCCCAGCGCCACGAGGGGCTGCACGTCACCGCGCGAGCCCATGCCGAGCAGGAGCACCCGCACGTCAGACCTCGTCGAGCAGCGCGCGCACGCGCGGCACGACCTCCTCGGCGTAGAGGCGGATGCACTCCATCCGCTTGTCGTGCGGGAGGGTGCCCATGGAGTACTTGAGCTGGAAGCGGGAGACCCCGAGCACCTTGACGGTGTCGGCGATCTTCGCGGCGACCGTCTCGGGCGAGCCGCAGTAGACGGCTCCGTCGGGGCCGAGCTGGGCGAGCGCCTGCTCGTTGGTCATCGGCGCCCAGCGACGTTCGCGACCGATCTTGTTCATGTAGGGCACGAAGTGCGGCATGAACTCGTCGATGGCCTGCTCATCGGTGGCGGCGACGAAGCCCGGCGAGTGCACGCCGACCGGCAGCTCGGGCTTGCCCATCTGCGTGAGGGCCTGGCGGTAGAGATCGGCGAGCGGCGCGAACTGCCGCGAGGCCCCACCGATGATCGCGATGACGACAGGGAAGCCGTAGTGCGCAGCACGGACGACCGACTGCGGCGTGCCTCCGACCCCGACCCACACCGGCAGATGACCGGATTCCGTTGCGGGCATGACCTGCTGGACGTTCACCGGCGGGCGGATGGAGCCCTCCCACTTCACCGGCTTCTCCGCCACGACGGCTGCGAGCAGGTCGAGCTTCTCCTCGAAGAGCGTCTCGTAGTCCGAGAGGTCGAGCCCGAAGAGCGGGAACGACTCGATGAAAGAGCCTCGGCCGACGGTGATCTCGGCGCGCCCGTTGCTGATCGCGTCGACGGTCGAGAACCGCTGGAAGACGCGGATCGGGTCGTCGCTGCTCAGCACCGTGACCGAGGTCCCGAGGCGGATGCGCTCGGTGCGGGCGGCCAGTCCCGCGAGCAGCACGTCGGGAGCGCTGACCGCGTAGTCGTCGCGGTGGTGCTCGCCCACGCCGAAGAAGTCGAGGCCGAGGCGGTCGGCGAGCTCGCCCTCGGCGAGCACCTCGCGAAGCACCGTCGCCGGGTGCAGCGGGGACCCGTCGGGCCCCAGCGCGATGTCGCCGAACGTGTCGAGGCCGAGCTCGAGGTGGCCGTTGGGTCCGAGGCTCATGCGCCCATCGTAGGTATGCCGTCCGCGCGCCACGTGCGACCGGCCGTCGGGTCCCAGCAGCGCACCGTC
>JABFXB010000248.1 GCA_013361975.1 Dermatophilaceae bacterium | reverse complement strand
AACCTCGGCGCCATCTGGTTGCGCGGCCAGCAGGGCATGGAGCTGCGCCTCGAGATCAACGAGCAGGAGCAGCAGATCACCGGTGTGACCGCGGTCGTCGGCGAGTCCGCGGTCCAGCTCCAGGCCTTCGCCGCCCCACGCACCGAGGGCGTCTGGATCGACATCCGCAACGAGATCGCGGCGAGCATCGTCGACGCCGGCGGCACCGCCGAGGTGCTCACGGGCGAGTTCGGCGAGGAGCTGCTCACCCGCATGCCGCAGGCCGGTCCCGACGGTCGCACCGTCTTCATGCCCGCGCGCTTCGTCGGTGTCGACGGGCCGCGCTGGTTCCTGCGCGCGGTGGTGTCCGGCCGCGCTGCGATCGAGCCGGCCGCTGCCGAGGGCGTGCACGAGGTCATCCGCACGGCGGTGGTCGACCGTGGCGCCGACGCGATGCCGCCCCGCGAGCTGCTGCCGCTGCGCCTGCCCGACGCCGACGGAGTCGCCCAGGCAGAGCAGCCGGGTGACGACTCCCGTGGCGACGACCTCAACCCGTTCGAACGCGGCCCCGAGATCACCGAGGTGCGTTGATGGCCGGCCCGTGCGCTCCCGCACCGTGTCCCGAGGGGACGCCCACGTGAGCACGGGCCAGCCGGGCGCCCTGCGGCGCCTCACCCACCGCCTCACCCGGTCCTCCCACGAGCTCGAGGCCGACGAGCTGCGCCGCGAGTCCATCGACCTCGGCGTCGTGCACATCCGCGACGCCCGGCAGCGCACGAAGGTGACCGTCCTCGGCGAGGTGCGCTCGGTGACGTTGCGTCCCCGCGACGAGACCCCGGCCCTCGACGTCGAGGTCTGGGACGGCACCGAGTCGCTGCACCTGGTCTGGCTGGGCCGGCGGCGCATCGCCGGCATCGTGCCGGGCATCAAGATCCAGGCCACGGGCCGCATCACCACCCGCCGGAAGGTCACCACGATGTTCAACCCCGCCTACGAGATCATCGGCCGCGCGGGGCAGCAGCATGGCTGAGGCCGACCGCGAGGCTTCCGTCTCCGGTGCCGACCTCGCCGGCGACGGGGTCGGCCGCTCCGAGGCGGACCTGCGCCGCTACGAGACCGTGGAGGAGCTGCTGCGCGACAAGCTCTCCGAGGCCATCGGCGGCTGGCGCGGCGCCGTCGAGACGGCCGTCCCTGTGCTCGCCTTCACGCTCGCCTGGATGGTGACGCAGGACCTGCGGACCACGCTCCTCGTCGCCGGCACCTGTGTCGTGCTCCTGCTCCTGCTCCGGCTGGTGCAGCGGCAGGACCCAAGGTTCATCGCGTATGCCGCTGTGGGAGTGGGCATCTCGGCGTTCTTCGCGCTGCGCTCGGGCAAGGCCGAGGACGCCTTCCTGCCCGGGATGCTGCAGAACGCGGGCCTGCTGGTGGTCTTCCTCGTGACGATCCTGACGCGATGGCCGCTCTTCGGCTTCGTCGTCGGTCTCGCCGAGCCCGAGGCGTTCGCCAAGGACCCGGTCTGGTGGCGCAAGCACGCTGGGATCGTGACGGTGGCCGTGCGTCTCACGTGGGTCCTCGTCGCGCTCAATGTCGTGAGGCTCGCGATCATGGTGCCTCTGTACCTCGCCGAGCAGGTGGGCGCCTTGGGGGTCGCCAAGGTCGTGCTCGGCTTCCCGGCATACCTGCTGGCCGTGACGGCGATGGGCGCGATCCTGCTGCGCGGGCACACCCCGATCGACCCGACCCGCGCGACGGCCTGAGGCCCGTCGGCACGGTACGCGCGAGCCGGCCGTGCGGCTCAGCCGGCGTCGGTGCTGCGGTGGCGCTCGTCGGGGGCCACGAGGTCCTGGAGCTGGTCCTCCTGGTCGGGCGTCGTGATGAAGAGCAGCTCGTCGCCGGCCTCCATGGCGTCGTCGGCGGTGGGGGCCAGGGGTCGCTCGTCGCGGATGATGGCCACGAGAACGGTGTCGGTGGGCCAGTCGACGTCGCCGACCCGGCGGCCCGCGAAGCGGCTGCCCTCGGGGAGGGTGATCTCGACCATCGAGGCGCGTCCCTGCTGGAACTCGAAGATGCGCACGAGGTCGCCGATGCTGACGGCCTCCTCGATGAGGGCCGTCATGAGCCGCGGCGTCGACACGGCGACGTCGACCCCCCAGGACTCGTCGAACATCCACTCGTTCTTCGGGTTGTTGACGCGGGCGACCGTGCGCGGCACCCCGAACTCGGTCTTGGCGAGGAGCGAGAGCACGAGGTTCGCCTTGTCGTCACCCGTGGCGGCGACGCAGACGTCGGACTCCTCGAGCCGGGCCTCCTCCAGGGCGGCGAGCTCGCACGCGTCGGCCAGCAGCCAGGACGCCTCGGGCACGCGTGAGGCCTGGACGTCGTCGGCGTCCTTGTCGATGAGCAGCACCTGGTGCCCGTTGCCGAGCAGCTCCCGGGCGATGGACCGGCCGACGCTCCCGGCCCCGGCGATGACGACGCGCATGCTTGTTCTTCTCCTGGGCCGTTCAGTGGGCGGCGGGTGCCGAGTCGCAGAGTCGCTCGACGCGAGCGAGCTCCTCGCTCTGCACGGCGAGGTGCACGAGGTCGCCCTGCTGGACGACCGTGTCGGGGCGCGGGAGGGTGCCCTCGCCCAGCCGCGTCACGTAGGCGACGCGCGCCCCCGTCTGCTGCTCGACCTCGGTGAGGGGGCGACCGACCCACGCCTCGGCGAGCGGCACCTCGGCGATGACGATCTTCCCGCTGGGGTCGGTCAGCTCGGGCACGGCGCCCTGGGGGAGCAGGCGCTGGATCATCTGGTCGGCCGTCCAGCGCACGGTGGCCACCGTGGGGATGCCGAGGCGCTGGTAGACCATGGCCCGCTGAGGGTCGTAGATGCGTGCCGCGACGTGCTCGACGCCGAACGTCTCGCGTGCCACGCGGGCGGCGAGGATGTTGGAGTTGTCGCCGCTGCTCACGGCGGCGAAGGCGTACGCGTCACGGATGCCGGCGGCGACGAGCGTGTCGCGGTCGAAGCCGACGCCGGTCACGGTCTGGCCCTCGAACGAGGTGCCGAGACGCCGGAACGCCGAGGCGTCGACGTCGATGATCGCGACGTCGTGGCCACCACGGCCGAGGGTGCGGGCGAGGGTCGACCCGACGCGGCCGCATCCCATGATCACGAAGTGCACGGACGCGACGCTACACCGTGACGAGGCCGCCCACCCCGCAGGCGGGATGCGTCGCACTGGCCGGCCCGGACGGCCCGGACGGCCCGGGCCCGCCCGGTCGCACGGGGTGAGTGCGGTTCGGTGATCCGTCATACAGTTGCGTCGTGCCCGGTACCGGTTCGCTGTTCAAGCGACTTCTCCTCGGCCGCGCGATGCGCAGCGACAAGCTGGGCGAGACCCTGCTGCCCAAGCGCCTGGCGTTGCCCATCTTCGCGAGCGACGCGCTGTCGTCGGTGGCGTACGCGCCCGACGAGATCCTGCTCATGCTGGGGCTGGCCGGCGGGGCCTTCGCCGTCACGCACAGCTGGCAGATCACCGTCGCGGTCGTCCTCGTCATGGTCGTCGTCGTCGCGTCCTACCGCCAGAACGTGCACGCCTACCCGTCCGGTGGCGGCGACTACGAGGTGGCCACGGTCAACCTCGGCCCGAAGGCCGGGCTGACCGTCGCGAGTGCGCTCCTCGTCGACTACGTGCTCACCGTCGCGGTCTCGATCTCGTCCGGCGTGCAGAACGCCGCCACGGTGCTCGGCTTCGTGCGCGGCCGCGAGGTGCTCGTCGCGGTCGCGCTGATCCTCTTCCTGACGGCGATGAATCTGCGCGGCGTGCGCGAGTCGGGCAAGGCGTTCGCGGTGCCGGTCTACGCCTTCATGGTCGCCATCATCGGGATGGGCCTCTACGGCTTCATCCAGCACTTCACCGGCACCCTCACCCCGGCCGAGAGCTCCTCACTGACCCTCGTGTCGCAGCACGGCGACGAGCTGACGGGGGTCGCGGCGGCGTTCCTGCTGCTGCGCGCGTTCTCGTCGGGCTGCGCCGCCCTGACCGGTGTCGAGGCGATCAGCAACGGGGTCCCCGCCTTCCGCAAGCCGAAGAGCGACAACGCCGCCACCACGCTGCTGCTCATGGGCGGCCTGTCGATCGCGATGCTCAGCTCGATCATCGCGCTGGGCCAGTGGACCGGCGTCAAGATCGCCGAGGACCCCGCGACCCAGCTGCTGCGCGACGGCCGACCGGTCGGCGACGGCTACGTCCAGCACACCGCGATCGGCCAGCTCGCGAACGCCGTGTTCGCCGACTTCCCGATCGGGGTCGTCTTCGTCTCGATCGTCACCGGCCTGATCCTCGTGCTCGCCGCCAACACGGCGTTCAACGGGTTCCCCGTGCTCGGCTCGATCCTCGCCCGCGACGGCTACCTGCCACGGCAGATGCACACGCGCGGCGACCGGCTCGCCTTCTCCAACGGCATCCTCATGCTCGCCGGCGCGGCCATCCTGCTCGTCATCGTCTTCAAGGCCGAGGTCACAGCCCTCATCCAGCTCTACATCGTGGGTGTCTTCGTGTCGTTCACGACGAGCCAGGTCGGCATGGTCCGGCACTGGACCCGGCACCTCCGGCTCGAGCGGAACGCCAAGGAGCGCAGCCGCATGCAGCGCTCGCGCGTCATCAACGCGGTCGGCGCGGCGATGTCGGCGACCGTGCTCATCGTCGTGCTGGCGACGAAGTTCCAGGCCGGCGCCAAGTACGCCATCCTCGCCATGGTGCTGCTCTTCGCCCTCATGCTGGGCATCCGCAAGCACTACAACCGGGTGCGCGACGAGCTCGCCATCGACTGGGACGTCGACCGGCCGATGCTGCCCAGCCACGTGCACGCCATCGTCTGCATCTCCAAGATCCACAAGCCGACGATGCGGGCCCTGGCCTACGCCCGCGCCAGTCGGCCGTCGGTCCTCGAGGCCGTCACGGTCGACGTCGACCCCGACGAGACGCAGGCGCTGCTCACCGAGTGGGACAAGCGCGACATCCCCGTGCCGCTCAAGGTGCTGGCCTCGCCGTACCGGCAGATCACCAAGCCGATCCTCGACTACGTGCGGTCGATCCGCAGCGGCAGCCCGCGCGACATCGTGACCGTCTACCTGCCCGAGTACGTCCTCGGCAAGTGGTGGGAGCAGGTGCTGCACAACCAGAGCGCCCTGCGGCTCAAGGCGCGGCTGCTGTTCACGCCCGGCGTCATGGTCGTCAGCGTGCCGTGGCAGCTGCAGTCGTCCGAGGGGGCCGAGCGCGACTGGATCGACGAGCCGCCGGTCAGCGGCTCGGTGCGCGGCGGAGCGCTGTGAGCGCACGCCCCACCCGCGAGCGCGCAGCCGGCGGAGAGTCGCTCGTCGGGCAGGAGTGGACGGTCGACGTCGGACCGGTCGCCCACGGCGGGCACTGCGTCGCACGCCACGAGGGACAGGTCGTCTTCGTGCGGCACACGCTGCCCGGCGAACGGGTGGTCGCGCGTGTCACGGAGGGGCGGGTCGGCGACAGCTTCGTGCGCGCCGACGCGGTCGAGGTGCTCGAGGCGGCGCCCGGTCGGGTCGAGCGGCCCTGCCCGTACGCCGTTCCCGGCCAGTGCGGGGGGTGCGACTTCCAGCACGCCACCCTCGAGACACAGCGCGCCCTGAAGGCGGACGTCGTGCGCGAGCAGTTCGCCCGCATCGCGAAGACCGACGTCTCGGTCGAGGTGCGCCCCGTCCCGGGCGACGAGGAGGGGCTGCGCTGGCGCACTCGCGTCGAGTTCGCCGTCGACGCCTCCGGTCGTGCCGGCCTGCGGGGGCACCGGTCGCGCCACGTCGTGCCGGTGGAGGACTGCCTCATCGCGACGCAGGGCGTCATCGACTCGGGCGTGCTCGACACCGAGTGGCCCGACGTCGAGTCGGTCGACGTCGTCGACGCCGCCCACCCCGACGAGCCGCTGCTCGTGCCGGTGCCGGCGGGGGAGTCAGGCGCGGAGCCGACCGGCGGACTCGTCGGCGAACGGGTCGTCGACGGGGACTGGCAGGGCGAGTACGTCGTGGCCGCGCGCGGCTTCTGGCAGGTGCACCCCGGCGCCGCGTCGACGTTCCTCTCCCGGGTCGTCGACCTGCTCGGCGCCGAGCCCGGCGACCGCGTGCTCGACCTGTATGCAGGGTCAGGTCTGTTCACGACGCGCCTCGGCGAGCTCGTGGCGCCCGGCGGGTTCGTGCTGGGCGTCGAGGGAGACGCGCGAGCCGTCGACAACGGCATCCTCAACACCGAGCACCTCGACAACGTCGAGTGGCGTGCCAACCGGGTCGACCGCGAGCTCAGATC
>JABFXB010000221.1 GCA_013361975.1 Dermatophilaceae bacterium | reverse complement strand
CTCGAGATCGTCCAGGACCTCCTCGGAGTCCCGGCGACGATGCCGCTGCCGCAGTCGATCACTCCCGTCTCGTCCACCCCCGTCCCGGCCACCCCCGTCCCGAGGAGCCGGGCGAACACCGCGTGAGCAGCATGACCACCACCACTCCAGCCTTCGTCCACCTGCACGTCGCGTCCGGCTACTCCATGCGCTACGGCACGGCCAAGCCGCACCAGCTCGTCGAGCGAGCGGCGGCCTTCGGGCAGCCGGCCCTCGCGCTGACCGACCGCGACGGGCTCTACGGCGCGGTGAAGTTCGTGCGCTCCTGCATGGAGCACGACGTCGCCCCGATCCTCGGCGTCGACCTCGCCCTCGGGCCCGAGCACCCCGAGCGACAGCGCCGACCCGGGCGCACCCCGGTCCGCGGTGGGGCACTCGTCGATCCACGCCTGCCACGCGTCACGGTGCTGGCGCGGGGCAGCGCCACCGGGCTCGCACCCGGCGAGGGCTGGGCCGCCCTCTGCCGGCTCGTCACCGCGACCCACCTGCGTGGCGAGCGCGGCAACCCGGTCACCACCGCGAGCCTCGTGGCCGAGCACGCGCGTCCGGGGCCCGCTCCCGATCCCGCCGGTCCCTCGCGGCTCGCCGTGCTGCTCGGCCCCGACTCCGACGTCGGGCGCGAGGTGCTCGCCAAGCGACGCGACCGGGCCAGGGCGGCGCTCGAGCGCTGGGTCGCGCTGCTGCCGCGCGGGGCCGTCGCCGTCGAGGTCGTCTGCCACGGCGGCCCCGAGCACCAGCCCGGCAGCCTCGGTCAGGCGGGGCGGATGCTCGCCCTCGCCCGTGACGTCGGCGTGCCGAGCGTCATCACGGCGGCGGTGCGCCACGCCGACCCGCAGGACGCCGCGATCGTCGACGTCCTCGATGCCGCCCGCCGCCTCGTCGCCCTCGACGCGCGCCACCTCGACCGCGTCACCACGGCGGGGCACCTGTCGCCCACACCGCTCATGCACGCCCTCGCCCTCGACGTCGTCCAGGTCTCGGGGCCCGGGCTCGTCGGCGGCGGGTCGCTGGCCCGCGAGCAGGCGCGCGAGCTGCTCGCCCGCACCACCGCGCTCGCCACCGAGTGCATCCAGGACCCCCGTTCCGACCTCGGCATCGGCTCGGTGCACCTGCCCGAGCCCGGGGTGCTCGGCATCCGTCCCGGCACCAACCCGCACCACGTCCTCGCCCGCCGGTGTCGCGAGTCCATCGCGACCCGCTACCCCGGCCGCTCCGAGAGCGAGCTCGGTGCCGTCAGCGACCGGCTCGAGGACGAGCTCGGCGTCATCGAGACGCTCGGCTACGCGACCTACTTCCTCACCGTCGCCCAGGTCTGCGACCTCATCCGCGAGATGGGGGTGCGGGTCGCTGCCCGTGGCTCCGGGGCCGGGTCGCTCGTCAACTACCTCCTCGGCATCTCCGGGGTCGACCCGATGCGCCACGGCCTGCTCATGGAGCGCTTCTGCTCACCGCTGCGGGCCGAGCTGCCCGACATCGACATCGACGTCGAGTCGGCCCGGCGCACCGAGATCTACGAGCGCATCCTCGACCACTTCGGCGGCGAGCGGGTCACCTGCGTCTCGATGATGGACACCTACCGGGTGCGCCACGCGATCCGCGACGCCGGCGCCGCGCTCGGGCTGCCGCCGCCCGAGGTCGACGCGATGGCCAAGGCGTTCCCGCACATCGCCGCCCGCAACGTGCGCAACGCCCTGTCCGAGCTGCCCGAACTGCGCGCGAGCGGGCTCGACGTGCCGCGCCTGCAGCTGATGTTCGACATCGTCGAGCGCCTCGACGGGCTGCCCCGGCACATCGCGCTGCACCCCTGCGGGGTCGTGCTCTCCGACTCGGTCCTGCTCGACCGCACGCCCGTCGAGGCGAGCTGGCTCGGCTTCCCGATGAGCCAGTTCGACAAGGACGACGTCGAGGAGATGGGCCTGCTCAAGCTCGACGTCCTCGGCATCCGCATGCAGTCGGCGATGGCCCATGCGGTCGACGAGGTCGAGCGCGTCGACGGCACGAGCATCGACCTCGACGACGAGAGCCAGGTGCCCTTCGACGACGAGCCGACCTTCGAGCTCGTCCGCTCGACCCGGACCCTCGGCTGCTTCCAGATCGAGAGCCCCGGCCAGCGTGAGCTCATCGGCAAGTTCGGGCCGCAGACCTTCGACGACCTCATCATCGACATCTCGCTCTTCCGCCCCGGGCCGGTCAAGAGCGACATGATCATCCCGTTCCTCAACGCACGACAGGGCTGGAAGGACCCCTCCTTCCTCCACCCGACGCTCATCCCCGCGCTCGAGGAGACCGAGGGAGTCGTCGTCTTCCACGAGCAGGTCCTCATGATCGTCGCCGAGACGACGGGCGTCACCCTCGCGCAGGCCGACGAGGTGCGTCGCGCGCTCGGCACCCCCGACGGCCAGCGGCAGATCGAGCAGTGGTGGCGCCCGGCCGCCCTGGCCCGCGGCTACGCACCCGAGGTCGCCGACAAGATCTGGGAGGTCCTCAAGGCCTTCGCGTCGTTCGGGTTCTGCAAGGCGCACGCCGCCGCCTTCGCGCTGCCGACCTACCAGTCGGCCTGGCTCAAGGCGCACCACCCGGGCGCCTTCCTCGCCGGGGTGCTGACCCACGACCCCGGCATGTACCCCAAGCGGCTCATCCTCGACGACGCCCGCGCCTTCGGCATCGCGATCCTCGGGCTCGACGTCAATGTCTCGACCGGCGCCTACCGCTTCGAGCGCACCGACGACGGCGGCGAGGCGATCCGGCTCTCGCTCGCTGACGTCCACGGCATCAGCGAGGCCGAGGTGGCCCAGATCGTCGCCGGCCAGCCGTACTCCAGCCTCTCCGACTTCTGGCAGCGGGCCCACGTGTCGCGGCCCGTCGCCGAGAAGCTCGTGCTCTCCGGCGGCTTCGACTCCCTGCACGACATCGACCTCGGCAGCCCGCCCCGTCACGGCGAGGGCGGACCCGAGGTGGTGGGACGCTCCCGCAGCGGGCTCGGCCGGCGCGGAAGGGTCACCCGGCGAGACCTGCTGCTCCACGTCGCCGAGCTCGACCGCTGGTCGGCCTCGCAGCGCTCGTCGCGGGCGAGGGTCTCGGCCGCGAGCCGCTCTCGCTCGTCACGGGGCCGCGTCACGTCGGTCTCGACCACCGGCGACATCCGGGCCCTGGCCGCCGCCCAGTCGCAGGCCTCCGCCGGCGCGCCCGAGCACGTCGCCACCCAGCTGACGCTCGACCTGGGCGACACGCCCCGCCTCACCGCGACGAGCGGGCTGCCCGAGATGACCGGCCCCGAGCGGGTCCGTGCCGAGCTCGAGGTGCTCGGTCTCGACGCCAGCGGGCACGTCGTCGACTTCTACGCCCCGATGCTCGATGCCCTCGGTGTCACCCGGGCGCGAGACCTGCTCTCGGGCCGCAGCGGCCGCGAGGTGTGGGTCGCCGGGGTCAAGGTCGCCACGCAGACCCCACCCATCCGCACCGGCCGCCGGGTCGTCTTCCTGACGCTCGACGACGCCACAGGCCCCGCCGACCTCACCTTCTTCGAGGACGTCCAGGGCCCGTATGCCGCCACCGTCTTCCACTCGTGGCTGCTCCTCTGCCGTGGCACGGTGCGGCGCACCGGCCCCAAGGGCGTCTCGATCCGGGCCACCGGAGCGTGGGAGCTGTCAGGCCTGCAGGAGGCCTGGACCGCCGGCGGCATCACCGCGGTCCGCGATGCGCTCGACGCCGCCGACCGGGCCGCCTGGGAGCGGGCCGGGGCACTGGCCGGTCGTGATGGCGCGCCGGCCGGCGTGGGGGAGGGCCCTGACGGCCGCCGGGTGCTCGTCCACGCCTCGGGGTTCAAGCAGTCGCCGTACGCCGACATCAAGCCCGCCGGCGACGACGTCAGGGGAGCCCGCGGCACCAGCGCCCTCGTCCCCGGCGACACGGTCGGGGGCCCGCCGCGCAAGCTGTGGCACGCGAGCCCGGGAAGCTCGGGGCACTAGGGTGAGGATGCACACGAACCACATGCGCCACCACATGCGACACGGCGCGAGCCACGTTCCCCGACGGAGGATCCCGTGCCCGACGACCAGCCCCGCCAGCGACGCGGAGCGGCCCGACCGTCGGCCGTCGTCTCCGCCGTGGGCCGCATCGCCGACGAGTGCGGCGAGCGGCTCGGACGCCCGCTCGAGGTGCTCGACCTCGGCGGCGGCACCGGCGGCGTCGCCGTCCCGCTCGCCGAGGCCGGTCACCGGGTCACCGTCGTCGACCCCAGTCCCGACGCACTCGCCTCGCTGGCCCGCCGGGCCCGAGAAGCCGGCATCGAGGGCCGTGTCACCGGTGTCCAGGGCGACGGCGACTCCCTCGACGGCATCCTCGCCGGCCGGCACGTCGACCTCGCCTGCTGCCACGGCACCCTCGAGTTCGTCGACGACCCCGCGGCCACGCTGCGCGCCATCGCCCAGGCCCTCGGCCAGGACGGGGTGCTCTCGCTCCTCGTCTCCGGACGCCTCGCCGTCGTCTTCGCCAAGGCCATCGCCGGTGAGTTCACCCAGGCGCGGGCAGCCCTCGTCGACCCGTCGGGCCGGTGGGGGAGCACCGACCCGCTCCCACGCCGCTTCGACGTCGAGCAGCTCGAGACCCTGCTCGCCGACGCCGGCTTCACCGACGTCGTGGTGCGCGGCACCAACATCCTCGGACACCTCGTGCCGGCGTCGCTCATCGACTCCGAGGCCGACCGCGCTGCCCTCGCCGAGCTCGACGACCTGCTCGTCTCCGGCCCGGGGCGCGAGTTCCTCCGCACCCTCGGCAATGCCCTGCACGTCGTCGCCCGCCGCGCCTGACCCGGCCACCGGGCTCGCCGAGACAGCGGGTGCCGGATGAGCCGCCGCCAGTTCACCGCGCCGACCCGGGGCAGCTCCGAGCCGCCCGACGACACGGGCTGCACCGTGCTGCACGTCGACATGGACGCCTTCTACGCGTCCGCGTCGCTCATCTCGCGCCCCGACCTGCGCGGCAAGCCGGTCATCATCGGCGGCGCGAGCGGCCGCTCGGTCGTGCTCTCGGCGACCTACGAGGCCCGCGCCTTCGGGGTCACGTCCGCGATGCCGATGGCCCGGGCCCAGCGGCTGTGCCCCCAGGCCGTCATCATCGAGCCCGACCACCGCCGCTACGCCGCGATCTCCGAGGCCGTCATGGCGACCTTCACGACGATCACCGACAGCGTCGAGCCGCTCTCGCTCGACGAGGCCTTCCTCGACGTCTCCGGGGCCGTACGCCGCCTGGGCCGTCCCACGCAGATCGCCGAGCAGCTGCGCGACACCATCGCCGACGAACAGGGCATCACGTGCTCCGTCGGCGTGGCCGCCACGAAGTTCGTCGCGAAGCTCGCCTCCAACCTCGCCAAGCCCGACGGGCTCATCGTCGTGCCGCGCGACGAGGTGGTCGCGTTCCTGCACCAGCTGCCCGTGGGCGCCATCTGGGGCGTCGGCGACAAGACCGAGGAGCACCTGCACCGGCTCGGACTGCGATCGGTCGCCGACCTCGCGCACACGCCCGTCGAGACCCTGCAGCGGGCCCTCGGCGACGTCGCCGGCCGCAGCCTGCACGACCTCGCCTGGGGGCGCGACCCCCGCGCCGTCGTCCCGGAGCGCCGCGAGAAGTCGATCGGCGCCGACGAGACGTTCGCGCACGACATCGACGACCCGGTGCGCATCCACCGCGAGCTCCTGCGGCTGTCCGATCGCACGGCCGCGCGCGCCCGGTCGGCCGGGATGATGGGTCGCACGGTCAGCATCAAGGTCCGGTTCGCCGACTTCACCACGATCACGCGCGCCAAGACGCTGCGCCACCACACCGACGTCTCACGCGACATCTTCACCACCGCGCGCGAGCTCTTCGACCGGCTCGGTCTTCAGCGAGCCCGCATCCGGCTCGTCGGGGTGCGCCTCGAGGGCCTCGTCCCGTCGGCTGTGGCGCCCATCCAGGCAACCCTCGACGAGCCGGAGCACGGGTGGCGCGAGGCCGACCGCGCGGTCGACCGGGCGAGTGCACGGTTCGGTGCCGGCTCCGTGCGGCCGGCAAGCCTCATGCCTGACCGACCCTCCGGTTCCAATCGCGCGCAGCGAGATCTATCCTGAGGTAAAGAAGTCCGCGTCGGCCGATTCCGACATACGATTCGGGCACAGTCGATTTCGCACCAGGGAGGTGCCGAGTGGCACTCTCGGAACACGAGGAAGCACTCCTCCAGCAGATGGAGGAAGCCCTCTACGCCGAAGACCCGCGCTTTGCGTCGCGCATCGAGAAGACGAAGTCTCGAGGTCTCGGGCGAGGT
>JABFXB010000249.1 GCA_013361975.1 Dermatophilaceae bacterium | reverse complement strand
CAAGGGCCTCGGTCGCAAGGTCGGCATGACCTCGACCGACGGCGTCGTCATCGACGAGCGGCTCGTCATCAAGGCCGACGCGTCGGGGCCGCGGTCGGCGCGGATGGTGCTGCAGAACCCGCGCGTCGACTTCGCCGTCATGGAGGTCGCCCGCGGAGGCATCCTGCGCGAGGGCCTCGGCTACGACCGCAACGACATCGCGGTCGTCACCAACATCGCGCCGGACCACCTGGGAATGAAGGGCATCGACACCCTTCGTCAGCTGGCCGACGTCAAGGCCGTCATCGTCGAGGCCGTGCCGCGCGACGGCTTCGCGGTGCTGAACGCCGATGACCCGCACGTGCGCAACATGCGGCGGCGGTGCTCGGGCGGCATCGTCTGGTTCTCGATGTCCGAACCGGGCAGCGAAGTCCGCGAGTTCGTCGACGACTACTGCCGTAGGGGCGGGCGCGCCGTCGTGCTCGAGCCGAGCGACCGCGGCGAGATGATCGTCATCAAGCACGGCCGCCGCAGCATGCAGCTCGCGTGGACGCACCTGCTCCCGTCGACCTTCGGCGGTGCGGCCCGGTTCAACGTCGCCAACGCGCTGGCCGCGGCCGGTGCGGCATTCGCGGCTGGGGCTCCCCTGCACGACATCCGCCAGGGTCTGCGCACCTTCGCGACCACGTACTACCTCTCCCCCGGTCGCCTGAACCTCGTCCACGTCGCCAACGCCGACGTCTTCGTCGACTACTGCCACAACGCGGCCGGCATGAAGGAGCTCGGCGCGTTCGTCGACCGCTACGCCGACCAGAAGCAGGGGCAGGCCGACCTCGGCCGCACGTCGCGCATCGGCATGGTCGGCGCGGCCGGCGACCGTCGCGACGACGACATCCGAGAGCTCGGCGCCGTGGCCGCGCAGCACTTCGACGTCCTCGTGGTGCGCGAGGACGCCCGGCTGCGTGGTCGCAAGGCGGGCGAGAGCGCCGCACTGGTGGCCGAAGGGGCGCGTGCCGCCATGGCCGAGGGTGCCCGCTGCCGCCAGGTCGAGATCGTCCTCGACGAGCTGGACGCCACCCGTCACGTGCTCGGGCGCACGAACCCCGGTGACCTCGTCGTCATGTGCGTCGACCAGCACTCGATGGTCGTGGCCGAGCTCGAGGAGCGCACCAAGTCGGCCCAGGCCGGCGCCCGCATCGGCGCGCCCGCCGCGGCCACGAGCGACCCCGACCTCGACCCGAGCACGCTCACCGAGACGGCCGAGGCGGAGGGCGACGAGGCCGAGGGCGAGGCACTCGGCGCGGTCCCCGGAGAAACCCAGCCCGAGATAGCCGACGACACGGCCATCTGAGGCGAGGCCAGCGCCTGTCGACCGACGTCAGAACTCCGCCCCGGCGGACTTAACGCGCCCGAAACACCCCACTCTCGCCCCACAACTCCGCCCCGGCGGACCTGGCCCGGCCGACAACCCGCCCGGGCCACCACAACTCCGCCCCGGCGGACTTAGCCCGGCCGACAACCCGCCCGGGCCACCACAATTCCGCCCGGGCGGACTTGGGCCGGCATGCCCAGACCCGCAGGAGCAGGCGCCTCGGCCCCCGGACCTGCGCCGCACCAGGTCAGCCACGGCCGTATGCCGCACGGGGGCTCAGCGTGGGAAGGGTTGGGTCAGTCGGCGGCGGGGGCGAGCTCGTCGGCGTAGGCGCGCAGGGCCCGGCGGTAGCTCTGCGTGTCGACGTCGGTCGTCGCCTCGAGCGTGGCCCGGATGAGATCCGCCACTGCCTGACGTTCCTGCCCTAGGTCCGCCTGCACCAGCGCCCGCAGCATCAGCGCCGCCGTGTTGTGCGGCCGTGCCTCGAGCACCCCGGTGACGAGCGCCTGTGCCTCCGCGGTCCGTCCGGCGACCCGGAGGCTGGAGGCGAGCTGCAGCTGGGCCCGGTGGCGGTGCGGCTCGCGCAGGCCGCCGGCGAGGGCCTGCTCGTAGAGGCCGATGGCGCCCTGCTCGTCACCCGCCGAGTCCTTGGCGCCGGCGAGCTCGAAGACGAGCCGCGGGTCGCCGGGGTGAGTGTCGACGAGTTCCTGGGCGGCGGCGATGCGGGCGGACTCGTCGCTCATCTCCCACACGGCCGCGATCTCGGCCTCGAGCTCGTGCTCGCCGCGCGCAGCGACGACCTTGCGCCGGATCGTGCGGGCGTCGTCGACCTTGCCGCCGTGGTCGCGGATCCAGCGGTCGACCTCGGTGCGCTCGGCGTGGCACATCAGCGCGATGACGTCGCCGTCGAGCGCGTGCGGCACCAGGGCCTCGAACGCCTCCAGCTCGGTGCCGTAGTCGGGCACGTCGAGCACGCCGACCTTCGCGAGCCCGTCACGGAAGAGACCCAGCAGCTCCTCGGGCTGACGGCCGCGGAGGTAGTGGCGGGCGATCTTGAGCACGACCTCCTCGGCACCGTGTCCGGCGATCTCGCCCATGGCGGTGATCGCCTCGTCGGCGCGGTCGCCTGCGCAACCCAGCCCGAGGCGTACGGCCCCGCCCGGAGCGGCCAGACCGCGCGCGACGTCGAGAAGCGCCTCGAGGCCGGCCTCGTTGTGCGCCATGTCCATGATGACCGTCGCCTTGCCGCCCTGGACCAAAGGCAGCGAGTACGTGTTGAGGCGACCCCAGTTGTGCTCCGGGTCGGGGGCGAAGGTGCGCAGCCCCTCGACGACCGCCGAGCGCGGCACGCCGAGCCCGAGGGCCGCGGCCGCGCCGGCGAGGGCGTTCGCGATGTTGTTCTGCGACAGACCGCTGAGGGTCATCGGCACGTCGACGATCTTGACGAGCCGGTCGGGGTCGCCGTTGGGCGACAGGACGACGATCTCGCCGTCGAGCACGGTGATGCCGCGACCGCCAGCGTTGATCGACTCCCACAGCGCCGGCGACGCGGGGTCCAGGCTGAACGCCCACGGCTTGGCCTTGATGCCCAGGCGCATCGCCCAGACGCGGGGGTCGTCGCCGTTGAGCACGACCCATCCCTGCGGCTTGGTCACGGTGGTGACGATGGCCTTGACCTCGGCGAGCTGGTCGAGGGTGTCGATGCCCTGGAGGCCGAGGTGGTCGGCGCTGACGTTCGTGACGACGCTGACGTCGTTGGCGGTGACGCCCATGCCCTTGAGCAGCATGCCGCCGCGCGCCGTCTCGAGGATGCCGATGTCGAGGCCCGGCGTCTCGAGCACACCGCGCGCGCCGGCCGGGCCGGAGAAGTCGCCCTCCTCCTTCGTCTCGCCCATGACGACGACGCCGTCGGTCGAGCTCCACGCGGTCGTGAGGCCCGCGGTCATGCACATGTGGGCCATGAGTCGGGTGGTCGTCGTCTTGCCGTTGGTGCCGGTCACGGAGGCCACGGGAACGGTGGGCGTGATGACGCTCGGACCGGGACCGTCGGGGGCGGCCATGATGACGACGGCGACCTCCTCGATGACGTCGTCGACGCGGCGCGAGGAGTCGAGCAGCCCGGCCATGACGGCGCCGAACTGCTCCCCCGCGACCCGGCCACGCGTGCGGTGCACCCACGGGAACGCCAGCACGACGTCCTCGACCGTCTGACCCGCCCGCACGCGTACGCCGAGCCGTCCGGCCCCGATCTCGGTGCCGACCCGACGGGTGACGTTGCGGATCAGGCGCATCACGAAGCGCTGGCGCAGGGCGGTGCCGCGCTTGCCCGGACGGGCCGAGCGCATGCCCAGGCGACGGGCCAGGGTCTCTGCCTCGGTGCGCTTGAGGTCGAGGTAGCCGGGCAGGTGCAGGATGACCTTGATCGCCGGCCGGGCGAAGTAGAGGTTTGGCCCGTCGAGCACCCGCACCTCGTCGACCCGGACGAGTCCAGCCGCCACCGGTTCGTTCTCCGGGTCGTTCGTCGTCGTGGTGCTGGACTCTGTCCCGGCG
The DNA here is from genome assembly GCA_013361975.1 of Dermatophilaceae bacterium. Taxonomy (GTDB): domain Bacteria; phylum Actinomycetota; class Actinomycetes; order Actinomycetales; family Dermatophilaceae; genus Terrabacter. The sequence goes on along the minus strand of JABFXB010000249.1, from coordinate 2,457 downwards.
TGAGGCATGGGCAGGACTCTAGCGAGAGCGGTCGAGCCCCTGCCCCGTCACCACTGGGTCACTGCCCCATCGCGTGCACGCCGCCGTCGACGTGCACGATCTCGCCGGTCGTGGCCGGGAACCAGTCGGAGAGCAGCGCAGCGCACGCCTTCGCAGCGGGCACCGGGTCGTTGACGTCCCAGCCGAGCGGGGCGCGCTCGTCCCAGATCTGCTCGAACTGCTCGAAGCCGGGGATCGACTTGGCCGCGGTGGTGCGGATCGGGCCGGCCGCGACGAGGTTGCAGCGCACGGACTTCGGGCCGAGGTCGCGGGCGAGGTAGCGGTTGGTCGACTCGAAGGCAGCCTTGGCGACGCCCATCCAGTCGTAGACCGGCCAGGCGAACTTCGCGTCGAACGTGAGGCCGACGACGCTGCCGCCCTCGGGCATGAGCGGCAGCGTGGCGACCGCCAGCGACTTGAGGCTGTACGCGGAGATCTGCAGTGCCGTCGAGACGTCCTCCCACGTGCCCCCGAGGAAGTTGAAGGCGCCCTGCGGGGCGAAGCCGATCGAGTGCAGCACACCGTCGAGGCCGTCGACGTGCTCGCGGAGCCGGTCGGCGAGCGTGTCGAGGTGCTCTTGGTCGGCGACGTCGAGCTCGATGACGACGGGCGTCTCAGGCAGCCGCTTCGCGATGGTCTGCGTGATCTTCATCGTGCGGCCGAAGGAGGTGAGGATGACGGTCGCACCCTCCTCCTGCGCCAGCTTGGCGACATGGAACGCGATGGAGCTGTCCATCAGGACGCCGGTGATGAGGAGCTTCTTGCCTTCGAGGATTCCCATGCCTGCGACTTTCTCGAGTGGGTGGGGACGCTTGGTGCACAACGACATTCACGGCATACGGGCGTATGCCGTCGGGTGGGGTCAGTGCCCCATGCCGAGGCCGCCGTCGACGGGGATGACGGCACCCGTGATGTAGGCGGCGTCGTCGCTGGCGACGAAGCGCACGACGGACGCGACCTCCTCGGGCGTGGCGAAGCGGCCGGCGGGGATGTTGGAGAGGTACTGCTTCTTCTGGTCCTCGGGCAGCACGGCCGTCATCTCGGTGTCGATGAAGCCGGGCGCGACGACGTTGGCGGTGATGCCGCGGCCGCCGAGCTCGCGGGAGATCGAGCGCGCCAGGCCGACCAGGCCCGACTTCGAGGCGGCGTAGTTGGTCTGGCCCGGGGAGCCGTAGAGACCGACGACGCTGCTGATGAGGATGATGCGGCCCTTGCGCTTGCGGATCATGCCGGTGGCGGCGCGGCGGGCGCAGCGGAAGGCGCCGGCCAGGTTGGTGTCGATGACGGAGTCGAACTCGTCGTCGGTCATGCGCATCAGGAGGGTGTCGCGGGTGATGCCGGCGTTGGCGACGAGCACCTCGACGGGGCCGCCGAAGATCTCCTCGGCCGCCTTGAAGGCCTCGTCGACGGACGTGGTGTCGGTCACCTCGCAGACGACGCCCTGCAGGCCCTCGGGCGGCTGGCCCGAGCGGTGGGTGATGACGACGTTGTCGCCCGCCTCGGCGAAGGCGCGGGCGATCGACAGGCCGATGCCGCGGTTGCCCCCGGTTACGAGCACGTTGCGCGGCGTCGTTCGCGTGGTTGGCGTGGTGGCCGTCTCCGCGGTCGTTGACACAGTGCGTTCCTCCATCCGTCCGGCGGCGCCGGAGTCTCGGTCCTGCCCCGAAACCTAACGGACTACCGAGGGGTAGACAGCACGGTCCATGCCCGCGGGACGGGCTTATGGTTGAAGGGTGCCAAGAGCCCACCACGAACCCGTCGTGCACAACGTCACGTCGGCGCCCACCTCCACGACCGACGACCAGGACAAGCGCATCAAGCGCTACCTGACGATGATGGGGATCCGCGTGGCCCTCTTCGGTCTGGTGTTCGTGACGTCGGGGTGGGTGCGCTGGGCTGCCGTCATCGGCGCGGTCGTCATCCCCTACATCGCCGTGGTGATCGCGAACGCCGTCGCGCCCCGCCAACCCGGCGACCTGCAGGCCGTCACGCCGCAGGACGACACCCGGCGCATCGAGCAGTGAGCGACGTTCTCGGGGCTGCCTCCGTGTCGGGGGCCGCCGATCACGTATGCAGCGCGAAGGGCTGCGGCGCCCCCGCGCGGCACGCGGTGGTCTGGAACAACCCCAAGCTGCACAAGCCCGAGCGCCGGAAGGTGTGGCTGGCGTGCGACGAGCACGAGAAGTCGCTGGCCGACTTCGTGGCGATGCGCGGGTTCCTCATCGAGGTGGTCCCCGTCGAGGCGCTCACGGACGCCGACGGATAGCGCCTCTCGGGGCTGTGCGCCACGCGTACAGCCGGGTTCTGGCTGTCAGCCGCCGATGGCGGACATCGGCCGGTCGGGCTGCACGAAGCCGGGGTCGCCGATGCCGTGGCCCTTGCGCTTGCGCCACATCTCGCCCCGCATGAGGTCGAGCA
>JABFXB010000440.1 GCA_013361975.1 Dermatophilaceae bacterium | reverse complement strand
GAGGACCCAGGCCGTCAGCCCGCTGGAGCGGGCGATGTACCACCAGAGCTTGTCGTCCATGGTGAAAACCTCTCGTAGTCGTGCGTGCTGAGGACCTCTCCCGAGGAGAGGGTGATGCGTGCGGCCAGGGCGTGCCGGTCGATGAGCGCCAGGCCGTCGTCGGGACCGGCGACCACGACCGCCTTGGCGAAGACCTCGGCCCAGAGCGTCTGGGCCGCGATGACGGTCGCGCTCGCGATTCCGGTGTCGGCCGGTGCGCCGGTGCGCGGGTCGATGAGGTGGTGGGCGCGGCGCCCGGCGCCGGCGGCCCACGAGCGCTTGAGCACGCTGGAGGTCGCGACCGCGCCGTCGACGACCCCGACGACCGAGCCCGGCGCCTCCGGTGCGAACGGGTGCTCGACCTCGACGGCCCAGAACCCGCCGGGTGCCCAGCCGCGCGCCCGCACGTCGCCACCGGCGTTGACGCAGGCGCCGTCGGCGCCCAGGGCTACGAGCTCCGCGGCGACGAGGTCGGCCGTGCGCCCCTTCCCGATGCCGCCGAGGTCGATCCGGCAACCGGCGGGCAGGCGCACCGCACGGTCGTCGACCTCGACGTCGAACGGTTCGCGACGGGCACGAGCGGACGCGCTTCGCGCCGCCGGGCGCTCGGCGGCCTCGAGCAGCTCGAAGCTGCGGTCGTAGCCGGCGGCGACGAGGTCGTCGTGGACGCGCGGATCGCAGAGACCGGCCGTCACCTCGTACGCGTGCGCGGCGACCGAGAGCAGCGACGCGGTCTCGGGCTCGACCGTCGTCCACGCGCCCTCCGCGACATTGAGGCGCGACAGGTCGCTGTCGGGGCGGAACCGCGACCACGCCTGTTCGAGCGCCTCGACGCGGTCGCGGGCGTGGCGGAGGAGGGCGCCCGCGTCACCGCCGGCGACGACGACGTGGAAGTCGCTGCCCATGGCGCGGAAGCGCACCTCGGACAGGAGGGGGTCCGTCGTGGACAGGGTGTCGGTGAGCTGCGGCAGGTCGCTCGGTGAGCTGACCATGACGGCTCAGCTTCCGGCGGACGTCGTCGCCGGAGGGGGCGGTGCGGCCGGCGCCGCGGCCGCCTTGGGTGCAGCGGCGGGAGCCGGTGACGAGCCCGACGAGCCCGACGCGCCCGACGACCCGGACGAGCCGGACGATGCGCCGACGACCGAGCCGGTCGCGCCCCCGCTGCCCGCGGACACGTACACCTTCTTGTGCACGACCTTGGTCACGACGCGCGGCTTCGCGGCGGCGGCCTTGACCTTCTTCTCGTATGCCGCCTGGGCCGCGTTCCACGCGGTCATCTCGGCCGCCTTGTGGCTGGCCTTCTCGACCGCCTCGGCGCGTCCGTCGTGGTGGATCGCCGTCACGGCGAGCACCGTGCCGGCGACGCTGAGTCCCGACACGACGATGCGTGACGCGGAGGCGGGGTGGGTGTGGCGCCCTCGGCTCATCGGCGCACCTCCGAGCCGCCGGAGCCGTGGCCCGAGCTGTCGGAACCGCTGCCTGAGCCGCCTGAGCTGTCGGAACCTGAGCTGCCTGAGCTGCCTGAGCTGCCTGAGCTGCCCGAGCCGTGGCCGGAGTCGTCGCTGCCGTGGCCCGAGTGGTCGACGGCAGGACTCACCGGCGCAGCGGGTGCTGCCGGTGCCGGCGCAGCCGCGGGGACGACGGCTGCTGGAGCGGCAGGCGCGGCAGGGGCCGGGACGACGACCTTGTCGACGACGACCTTCGTCCGCACGACGGTGGGCTGCTGGGCCGCCACGGCGACCGAGGCGGGGCGCGGCTTCGGGACCTCGGGAACCTGCGGCTCACTGGCGAAGGACCAGGCCGCGAACGCGCCGCTGCCGGCTATGGAGACGGCCGCCGTAGCGGCGGCCAGAGCATGTCGATGCTCCATGGAGGGGCTCCTCACGATGGGGGCGAATCGTCCTACCCGGTGGGTATAAATCGTCCAAGGTAGGGATGCCTGCCACTCGGGTCAAAGTGCGGGACCAAGCGGTCAGAGCGCCCATTCGAGGAGGTTTGGGGACAAACCGTCGCGGCCAGAGGTGGGCGTTTGCGGCAGCGGTGCGCGCCGGCGTCAGGTGTGGGCGGTGCACCGCCCACACCTGACGCAAACCGCCACCCCTGTGGGAAAAGGCACGCGTACGACGGGCTCAGACGGGCGGGTCGGCCGGCAGGTCGCGCAGCCACGGCCGCGACAGGGTGAAGCGGCGGCCGGAGATGTCGTCGACCTGGATCGCGACGACGACGTCCTTGGGGGTGCCGACCCAGGGCCGCACCGGCAAGCGCTCGGCGACGTAGGCGGCCTGCCCCTCGAGGACGTGGGCCCGGCCCCGGCAGATCACGCTCGTCGCGTGGTCGCCCGAGACCTCGTCCACCTCGAAGGCGACGTCGCTGTTCGACGACACCCCGAAGAGCTTGCTGCCCTCGGCCGTCATGAAGATGAGGCGCTCGCCGTCGACCGCGTAGTTGATCGGGACGATGTGCACCTCACCCACGAGGTGGAAGGCCAGGCGCCCGAACTCGCGCTCGCGCAGGAAGCCCCACGACTGCTCCGGGTGCAGCTCCTGGACCAGGTTGCTGGACGGGTCGGTGTGCATGGTGTCGGACATGGTGGCCTCCTCCGGGTCGCATCGGGCGAGAGCTCGACTACTACGAATTGTAGGAGGTGTGGGCGTGCCGTGCCCACCCTCGGGCCCACGCTCGGAGCGAGGCCCGCGTCACACGTCCCGCGTCCCTCGTGCGATTGACTGGCCCCATGGACTTCTACAGCTCCTACGCCCAGGGGTTCGCCCGCGTCGCCGCCTGCACCCTGCCGATCGTCGCGGCCGACCCCGAGCGCAACGCGGACGCGGTGGTCGCCGAGGCCCGAGACCTCGCCGACGAGGGCGTGGCGCTCGCGATCTTTCCCGAGCTGTGCCTCTCCGGCTACGCCGTCGACGACCTCTTCCTGCAGGACCCCCTCCTCGACGCCGTCGACGATGCCCTGGCGCGCATCGCCGAGGCCACCGCCGACCTCACGACCGTGCTCGTCGTCGGCGCACCGCTCGAGAAGGGCTCGCGCGTCTACAACTGCGGCGTCGTCATCCACGCCGGCAGGGTCATCGGCGTCGCCCCGAAGTCCTACCTGCCGACCTACCGCGAGTTCTACGAGCGGCGCTGGTTCGCGCCCGGTGACGACCAGCGCGGCCAGACCATCGAGGTCGCGGGCGACCGGGTGCCCTTCGGCCCGGACCTGCTGTTCAAGGCCACCGACGTGCCGGGTTTCGTGCTGCACGTGGAGGTCTGCGAGGACATGTGGGTTCCGGTGCCCCCGAGCCACGAGGCGGCCCTGGCCGGGGCGACCGTCCTCACCAACATCTCCGGCTCGCCCATCACCGTCGGCAGGGCCGAGGACCGCCACCTCCTCTCGCGCAGCGCCTCGGCCCGCTGCCTGGCGGCGTACCTCTACGCCGCTGCCGGTGAGGGTGAGAGCTCCACCGACCTGTCGTGGGACGGCATGACGATGGTCTACGAGTGCGGGGCGCTGCTCACCGAGAGCGAGCGCTTCCCCGAGGGCGCTCGTCGTTCGGTCGCCGACATCGACCTCGACCTGCTGCGCCAGGAACGACTGCGACAGGGCACCTTCGACGACAACCGCCGCACCCTCGCCGACCGCACGAGCGGGTTCCGCACGGTCGAGATCGAGCTGTCGCCGCCGGCCGGCGACATCGGGTTGCTGCGCAAGGTCGACCGCTTCCCGTTCGTGCCCGACGACGAGGCGCGTCTCGCGCTCGACTGCTACGAGGCGTACAACATCCAGGTCTCGGGGCTCGAGCAGCGACTGCGGGCCATCGGCCAGCCGAAGGTCGTCATCGGCGTCAGCGGCGGCCTCGACTCGACCCACGCCCTCATCGTCGCCGCCAAGGCGATGGACCGCCTCGACCGGCCACGCAGCGACATCCTCGCCTTCACGATGCCCGGCTTCGCCACGAGCGACCACACGAAGAACAACGCCATCGCACTGATGGAGTCGCTCGACGTCACGTGGGAGGAGCTTGACATCAAGCCCGCGGCGACGCAGATGCTCACGGCGATGGGCCACCCCTTCGGGCGCAGCGAGGAGGTCTACGACGTCACCTTCGAGAACGTCCAGGCCGGGCTGCGCACCGACTTCCTCTTCCGCATCGCCAACCAGCGCGGCGGCATCGTGCTGGGCACCGGAGACCTGTCCGAGCTCGCCCTGGGCTGGTGCACCTACGGCGTCGGTGACCAGATGAGCCACTACGGCGTGAACGTCGGCGTGCCGAAGACCCTCATGCAGCACCTCATCCGCTGGGTCGTCTCCTCCGCACAGTTCGAGGAGCACGTCGGCGAGACGCTCACCTCGATCCTCGACACCGAGATCTCGCCCGAGCTGGTGCCCGCCAAGGAGGGCGAGAAGCCGCAGAGCACGCAGGCGAAGATCGGGCCGTACGCGCTCCAGGACTTCACCCTCTACCACGTGCTCCGTCGCGGCTACCGCCCGTCGAAGATCGCCTTCCTCGCCTGGCACGCCTGGCACGACAGCGAGGCGGGCGACTGGCCCGCCGGCTACCCGGAGGCGGAGCGCACGGCATACGACCTCGCGACGGTGCGGAAGTGGCTGGAGGTCTTCGTCGAGCGCTACTTCGCCAACCAGTTCAAGCGCTCGGCCCTGCCCAACGGCCCGAAGGTCGTCGCCGGCGGCTCGCTCTCGCCACGCGGCGACTGGCGTATGCCGTCCGACGCGACGTCGGTGACGTGGCTGAGTGACCTCGACGCGAACGTGCCTCAGGAGTAAGGAAGCCGGAGCGGCAAAGGCAGTGACGGTCCGCGACTACGCCGACGCGGACTGGCCGCAGGTGTGGCCGATCATCGAGCAGGTCGTGGGGCGGGAGTCGTCGACCCCATCTGCTGGGCGCGCGAGTCCGCTTGTGCCGCAATGGAGTTCAACGCCGTCGTGGCGACGAACAAGAGCGCGGTGCGGCTCTACGAGACCCTCGGCATCATGCACCTCGACCCGTAGGCCGAGCGGAGGTCAGACCTCGGCCAGCGACCGCCGCAGCAGCTCGACGAGCGCGTCCAGCTGCACGGTGTCGCCGCTCGAGACGTCGACGTCCGAGCCGTCGAGCGCGCGGGCCGCGAGGCCCTGCTTGGCGTCGATGAGCTCGGCGATGCGTGAGTCGATGGTTCCCGCGGCGAGCAGCCGCCAGGCCGTCACCGGCTCGTCCTGGCCGATGCGGTGCACGCGGTCGATGGCCTGCTGCTGCTCGGCCGCGGTCCACGACAGCTCGGCGAGCACGACGTTGGACGCGGCGTGCAGGTTGATGCCGACCCCGGCGGCGAGGAGCGAGCAGACGGCGACCGAGACCTCGGGGTCCTTCTGGAAGCCGTCGATCGCCTCGGTTCGCTGTTTCGTCGTCTGCTCGCCGCGGATCGACACGGTGCGCAGACCCGCCTCGGCCAGCACCTGCTCTGCGGTGTCCATGACGTCGATGTGCTTGGCGAAGAGCACGACCTTGCCGACCGAGTGGGAGAGCTGGGCGGCGTAGTCGGCCGCGAGGCGGGCCTTGGCCTGACCGATGCGGCGGACGAGGCTGAAGACGCTCTCGGTGTTCTTGCCGTCGGACTTCTCGCCGGCACCGGCTCGCAGCTCGCCCGCGGCGACCCGGCGCATGAGGGCCTCGTCGGGCTCGCCTGGGATCTCGGTGGCGTTGGCCTCGGCGAGGAAGGCGCGGTAGCGACGGGCGAGCTTGTCGCCCAACGCCTTCTCGGCCGCGCGGATCGAACGGCCGAGGTCGTCGTCGAGCTCGACGGTGATGTCGGCGATGCGCTTGTCGGGCAGGTCCTTGGCGACGTCGACCTTGCGGCGGCGCACGATGCCCTGGTCGATGACGACCTGGCGGGCCTCCGGGTAGAATCCGCGGTCGGCCGGCGTGAGGCCGATGGCGTCGAGTCGACGCACGATGTCGGGCGCGGGCCTGCCGTCCTTGATCCAGCCGAGGAAGCGCCAGATCGCGTCGAAGTCCTTGACGTCGTTGATGAGCGGCGTGCCGGTGAGGGCGATGAGGAGCGGGTTGCCGCCGGGCGCCGTGGCGCGCAGCCGGTCACCGAGCGCCAGCACCTGCTGCGACCGCTGTGAGCCGAGGTTCTTGATGAAGTGGGCCTCGTCGACGACCATCGAGCGGAAGCCGAAGCTCGACAGCCAGGCGAAGTGCCGGTCGAGGATCTCGTAGTTGACGACGAAGACGTCGGCGAAGGCGTTGACGTCGTTGCCGTCGCCGTGGATGACGGTGACCCGGCGCTGCGGCGTCCACCGCTCCACCTCGCGGGCCCAGTTGATCTTCACGACGTTGGGCACGACGGC
>JABFXB010000394.1 GCA_013361975.1 Dermatophilaceae bacterium | reverse complement strand
TCTCCGGCGCTCGCGCGGTGGTGGCAGTGGTGGCGGTGGTGTCTGCTGACAACGGCGTCTCCTTCATGACAGGGCGGGGTGCGGTGGGCGGCTCAGGACGAACGGACGACCCGGAACGTTTCGAGCTCGGGGTCCGACGCGTCCGGGATGGTGGCCCCGGCAGCCTTGGCCGCGCGGAGGTAGTCGGTCACCGCCTCGTTGAACCGCTCCCCCGGCAGGACCGCGGGCACGCCCGGCGGGTAGGGGCTCACCATCTCGGCGCAGATGCGTCCCACGGGGTCGGCGACCTGCTCCGTCTCTGCGAAGAAGGCGTCGCGCGGGCTCATGGCCTGCTCGAGGTCGAGCTCGTGCAGCGGCGGGATCCGCGGCGCCGGAGCGTCGTCATGAGGTGGCCGCGCCGCGAGCTCCTCGACGGCGGTGGCAAGCCGCTCGATCGCGGCGTCGTCGTCGGCATACGTGAGGGAGAAGACGAGCCGGCGCGCGTCTCCGAGCTGCGCGGCGAGGTGCTTCTCGTCCATGAGCCACGACTTGGCCGTGTAGCCGGTGATGCCGAGGCCGCTGACGTCGACGCACAGCTTGAGCGGGTCCCACTCCGCGACGCCTTCGGTGTCGAGCAGCTCCGCACCGTCGACGCGCAGCCCCTCGACCGCACCGAGCCGTTCGCGCAGCGCGGCGGCCCGCTTCAGCGCCCCGTCGATGAGCTCCTTGCCGTCGAGCGCGAGGTGACGCCGCCAGCCGTCGATCGAGCCGTAGAGGAGCGCCGACGGGCTCGTCGTCGTGATGAGGTCCAGGCGCAGGCGCAGGTCGACGGGATCGACGAGGTCTCCCCCGACGAGGATCATCGACGCCTGGCAGAGCCCACCGTCCGCCTTGTGCAGGCTCTGGACCGCGAGGTCGGCGCCGGCCTTCACGGCGGCGGTCGGCGGGTCGGGGTGGAACCCGAAGTGGCCGCCCCACGCCTCGTCGACCATGAGAGGTATGCCGCGGGCGTGGCACAGGTCGGCCACCCCGGCGACGTCGGCGCCGGTTCCGTACTCGGTCGGCGTGATGAGCAGGACCCCGGCGGCCTCCGGGTGGGCCTCCAGGGCCTTCTCCACCACGGAGGTGGTGGCCGGGTGGGCCACCTGCCTCGCCTCGTCCCACGACGGCCGCAGCCAGACCGGGTTCGCCCCGGCGAGGACGAGCGACGCGACGACCGACTTGTGCACGTTTCGGTCGATGAGGATCGTCTTGCCCGGCCCCGCGATCGTGAGCAGACCGACGTGGATGGAGATGCTCGAGCCGCACGTGGTGAACACAGCCTGACGCGCACCGACCGCCTGCGCGTAGAGCTCCTCGGCGTCGGAGACCGACGACTTGGCCATGATGACATCGGCACCGAACGTGTCGCGCGACAGCACCTCGGCGGTGTGGTCGTCGACGCCCAGCCCGAAACGGTGCCCGGGGAGGGCGAAGGTGTAGGTGTCCTGCTCGCGCAGCTGCTGGATGGTCTCGAGGACCGGCGTGCGGTTCTGGTCTGCCTCCATGCGGCCCGCTTACCCGACAGGGAGGAGGTCACTCACGACCGTCGGCCCCTTCGGAGGCGTCATCCTCGAGGGCGTCGAGCCCGCCCGTCTTCCCATCGAGGAGGCGATCCGTCCGGACCCACGGACCGCCACGACCAGGCCCGCCGATGCTCTTCACGCTTGGGTACGCGCGTTGCTGGCGGTCCGTCGGTCCGTGACGGCGGCCGGACACCAGCTCGCGAGCGACAGGGCCGCCGCCCGTGCTCCCGCCGGGTCGCCGAGCTGGACCGCCTCGACCAGGTCGCCGTGCAGTCGCACGGTCGCCGAGTCGGGACGGGGCAGCGGCAGCTCGACGACGACGTCACCGAGCGCGGCGAGCATCTCGTTGCCCGAGGCCGCCAGCAGCGTCGCGTGGAACAGCTGGTCGGCCCGCAGGTACGCCTCCAGGTCACCGGACTTCGCGTGCACCGCCATCTGCACCACCGCCCCGACCATCACCCCGCACTGCTCCGGGCTCGCGTGAGCCGCCGCCAGCTCGGCCGCGACCGGTTCGATCCCACGCCGCACCTCACCCAGCGACAGCAGCTGCTGCTCCCGGCCCGGCCCGTCCAGACGCCACCGGATCACCCGCGGGTCGAACACGTTCCACGACGAGCTCGGCAGCACGCGTACGCCCAGGCGCTTGCGCGCCTCGACCAGGCCCATCGAGTCGAGCACCCGCACCGCCTCGCGCACCACCGACCGCGAGACACCGTGGCGCTCGTCGAGCTGGTCGATGCGCAGCACCGTCCCGGGCGGCAGCTCACCGGAAACGACCTGGCGGCCGAGGGTGTCGACCAGCTGCGCGTGCAGGGGCGCGCTCCGGTGCGCCGGGGCGTCGAGCGTGGTGCTCATCGTGGCCTCCTCGCGTCGGTGGGCGGTGGACATGGGAGGAGCCGGTGCCGCGATGCGGCACCGGCCCCGGGGACCTCAGTCGACGACGGTGCCGTCGGGCTGGACGAGGTGGCCCTGCTTGGCCTTGCGCAGCTCGGTCTCGTTGCGGATCTCGCGGAAGCGCTGGTCGGTCAGCGGGTACTTCCAGAAGATGACCATCGCGATGGCGGCGGCGATGGCGGGGAGCAGGCCGATCGTGAAGCGGATCGCGTCGACGGCCGACGCCGGCTGCACCGGGTTGGGCGTGGCGGCGCTGGCCGAGATGTAGCCACCCCAGGCGAGGGCTGCGGCACCGAGCGCGCCACCGATCGACTGCGTGATCTTGCGGGTGAAGGAGAAGACGGCATACGTGGCGCCCTCGGAACGGGCGCCCGACTTCCACTCGCCGTACTCGACGGTGTCGGCCTCGAGGCCGAACATCAGCGTGTTGATGAGGGCGGCGCCGATTCCCTTGACACCGAGGAAGATCAGGGCCGGGGCGATGGCGCCGGTCGGGGTGAAGAACAGGGCCACGCCGCCGATGACGGTGAACACGCCACACCACTGGAAGAGGGCCTTCTTGCCGAACACGTCGACTGCCTTCGGGATGAACGGCGCTGCCACGATGGAGATTCCGCTGTTGACGAGGGTGATCGGGCCGAGCCACTTGATGTCACCCATGACGTACTGCGCGTAGAAGGCGGCAGCACCGCCGACCGCGAAGAGGCCGATGAGGTAGAAGAAGCTCGAGGCGCACAGGATGCCGAGGGGCTGGTTGTGGCGCAGCGTCGACCAGGTCTCGCGGAGGGAGACGCGGGGGCGGGTCCGCACGACCTGCTCGCGGCAGAGGAAGAAGGTGATGGCGTACGCCGCGGTGCCGATCGCGATGAACAGGAGCGTCGTGTTGGTGAAGATCGACTGCGCCTGCTCGCGGTAGGCCGCGGGCGACAGGGTCTTCTTCGCGGCCTTCAGGTCGGAGATCTGCGGCGCGATGATGTAGGTGAGCACGACGCCGCCGACGGCACCGCCGAAGAAGCGGGACGACACGAGCTTCGCGCGCTCCTTGACCGACTGGGTCATCGCCGAGGCGAGCGAGCCGTAGGGGATGTTGACGAGCGAGTAGACCAGACCCAGGACGGCATACGTCACGTACGCGTAGAGGAGCTTGGCGCCGTCGTCGATCGACGACGGGATGTGGAACGTGAGGAACGAGAGGAAGAGCAGCGGGACCGCGCCGAAGAGGATGAACGGGCGGAACTTGCCCATCCGGGTCATCGTGCGGTCGACGAGCCGGCCCGCCAGGACGTCGGCGAACGCGTCCCAGAGCCGGACGACGAAGAACATCGTGGCGACGGCAGCGGCCGAGAGGCCCGCGACGTCGGTGTAGTAGTAGAGCAGGAAGGCCGTGCTCAGCGTGAAGGCCAGGTTGTTGGCGAAGTCGCCGAACCCGTAGCCGACGACCGAGCGCTTGGGCAGCCGCTCGTCGATGAACTTCTGAGCGATCTGCTCTGTGGTGATGGTGGCCATCAGCCGAACTCCTTTGTGGGCCATGGCATTGCTGCCGGATGATGTTTCAAGTACAGGGCCGGCGCGCCGGGACCGGCAATCAGTTGCCGCTTGTTGCCGGGGTGGTTGTCAGCGGAGTGCGAACCCTGTCCGGAGCGTCCCTCTCGGGCGTGCGCGTCGGCAGGGCGAGCAGGTCGGCGGCAGCAGCGAGCTCACGCAGCCGCCCGGCGGCCGAGTCCCGGGCGGCGCGGTACGCGGTCACGTCGGCCGGGTCCGGCACGATGGCGTCGGGCCCCGTCGGGTCCGCGTCGAGCAGGCCCGGCGACAGCGTCTCGAGGGCCGACTCCAGCGTCGACGCGTCGTCGATCGCGTGGAGCCCGAGGGCTGCTGCACCGAGGGCCGAGCCCTCCGCACCTGCCGTCACGAGGAGGGGACGGCCCAGCACTCCGCCGAGCACGTCGCACCACAGAGGGGCGCGGAAGACGCCTCCGGTCGCGCGGATCGACGTGACGGGTCCGACCGTGTCCAGCCCGTCGAGCACCGTCGCCAGCTGGAAGGCGACGCCCTCGACGGCGGCGCGCACGAAGTGGCCTCTCGTGTGGTGCTGGCGCAGCCCGAGGAACGCGCCGCGGACGTCGGCGTCCCAGAGCGGCCCGCGTTCGGCGAGCAGGAACGGCAGCATGACGAGACCCTCGCTACCCGGTGGCACCCCCGCTGCGAGCGCGAGCACGTCGGCGTCGCGGTCGGGGCCGTCGGGCAGGTCGGCGGCGAGCACCGAGCCCGCCCAGCGCACCACCGCTCCCCCGTTGCTGATCGGGGTGCCGACGACCCACTTCTCGTCGGTCAGGGCGTAGCAGAAGAGTCGCCCCGTGGGGTCGGCGACGGGCTGGTCGACGACGAGCCGGAGCGCTCCGCTGGTGCCGAGGGAGAGCCCGGCGACACCGGGCCGCAGCGCGCCGGTGCCGAGGTTGCCGAGGGGGCCGTCGCCGGCGCCCAGCACGACCGGCGTGCCCGCGGGCAGACCTGTGCGACGGGCGGCCTCGGCGGACAAGGGGAACGACGCGGTCGTGGGCAGCACGTCGGGCAGCTGGTCGCGACGCACGCCGGCGAGCTCGAGCGCGCGCGGGTCCCAGGTGCGGTCGTCGATGGAGAGAAGGCCGGTGCCGCTCGCCGACGACAGCTCGGTGGCAACGCGCCCGGTCAGCGCGAGGACGACCACGTCCTTGAGCCCGCCCCAGGTGCTTGCCCGGGCCATCAGGTCGGGCTCGTGGCGGGAGAACCAGCGCAGCTTCGTCAGCGGTGACATCGAGTGGACGGGCGTGCCGGACGACCGTTGCAGCTCGGCCGCGACCGGCGTGGCGCGCAGCTCCCGTGCCTCGTCGCGGGCCCGCGCGTCCGCCCACGTGACGATGGGCGTCAGCGGATGGTGATCGGCGTCGAGGGCGATGACGGCGTGCATCGCCGTGCTGATCGAGACGGCCTCCACGACCGTGTGGCCGTTGAGCTGCGCGACGACGTCGGAGAGCGCACCGTCGACGGCGCGCAGGACCACGTCGGGGTCCTGGACGCGCCACCCCGACCGTGGCCGCACGAGCGGGTACTCGTGGCCGGCCGAGACGTCCGCGGCCGGCCCCGACTGCCCCACCGGGAACGCGACGGCCTTGGCGGCGGTCGTGCCCACGTCCAGGCCGATGACTACCCGCGCCGTGCCGCTCACCTGGACCTGGCCTCCAGGTCGTGCACCTGCTGGGTCACGACCGCGACGAGACGCTCGTCGTCGAGGTCGAGCCAGGCGAGCGTGTGCCGCACGGCCTCCTCGACCGTGCCCGTGGCCAGGGCGGTCACCTCGTCGGCCCGCGCATCGGTGACGGGGGCGCCGAGGCCGCGCAGGTGCGCCACCCAGGCGGCCACGAGGCGGGTCGCGCCCGGGGCTGCGACCCCGCGCTCGAGCTCGGCCCGGATGACGGGGACCGCGCGGATGGGCACCTTCTGCGAGCCGTCGGCGGCGATCTGGGCGAGCAGGTGCCGGATGCCCGGGTTGCGGTAGCGGTCGAGCAGCGCGCCGCGGTAGGCCGTCACGTCGTCTGCGGGCAGGTCGAGGTGCGGCCCTGCCGCGTCCCACCACTCCTCGACCCAGGACCGGACCACGGGGTCGGTGATCGCGTCGGCCACGGTCTCGTGCCCGAGGATCGAGGCGGCATACGCCATGAGGGAGTGCGACCCGTTGAGCAGCCACAGCTTGCGGCGCTCGAAGGGGCGCACGTCGTCGACCACGAGCGCGCCGGCAGCGTCCCAGGCCGGCCGGCCGCCCGGGAAGTCCCCGGCGAGCACCCACTCGGAGAAGGGTTCGGTGGGCACGACTGCCACGTCGTCGAATCCGGTCAGCTCGCGCACCACGGCGCGGTCGTCGTCGGTCGTGCGCGGCGTGATGCGGTCGACCATCGTCGTCACGAAGGAGACGTTGTCGGC
>JABFXB010000111.1 GCA_013361975.1 Dermatophilaceae bacterium | reverse complement strand
CATCGCCTCGGCGATGAAGAGGCTCGCCATCGTCAGGTAGATCGCGGTGCCGTCGAGGTTGAACGAGTAGCCGGTCGGCACGGTGATGCCGACGACGGGACGGGAGACGCCCAGGTGCTCCATCTTCGCGATGAGGCGCGGCAGGGCCGACTCCGACGACGACGTCGAGAGGATGAGCAGGAACTCGCGGGCGAGGTACTTCAGCAGCGAGAAGACGTTCATACCGGTCGTCAGCTTGAGGATGGCGCCCAGGAAGATGAACACGAAGATCGCGCAGGTGACGTAGAAGGCGAACATCAGCAGGCCGAGGCTCTTGAGCGACTTGAGGCCCGTGGCGCCGACGAGGGCGGCCATGGCGCCGAAGGCGCCCACGGGGGCAGCCCACATGACCATCGCCATGAGGCGGAAGACGAGCCGCTCGAGGTGCTTGATGCCGCCGAGGATCGGCTCACCGGCCTTGCCCATCTTCTGCAGCGCGAAGCCGACGAGCAGCGCGATGAGCAGCGCCTGCAGCACCGAGCCCGACGTCAGCGCGGAGACGAGCGTGTCGGGGATCAGGCCGAGCAGGAAGTCGACGGTCGTGACCGCCTCCTTGGCGACCTGCTGCTTGCCGGTGGCGGCCATCTCGGCCGTGAGGTTGAGGCCGGCGCCCGGCTTCACGATGTTGCCGACGACGAGACCGATGCCGAGGGCGACGGTGGACATCGTGATGAAGTAGCCGAGGGCGAGGCCGCCGACCTTGCCGACCTGGGCGGCCTTACGGACCGAGCCGATGCCGAGCACGATCGTGCAGAAGATGATCGGCGTGATCATCATCTTGATGAGGTTGACGAAGCCGGTGCCGAGCGGCTTGAGGCTCTTTCCGAACTCGGGGAAGAGCGCACCGACGGCGATGCCGGCGACCATCGCGACGATGACGGCGATGTAGAGGAAATGGGTGCGGTCGCGCTTGGGAGCCGAGCCTGTCTGGGCGTCGACGGCGCTGTCGGCGGGGTAACTCACGGGAACCTCCGTTGGCTGGGTCCGTGCGTCGGGCACGGGACCGGTGAATGTGACGAGGCTGCCGTGGTGGGTGACTAGGGTCACGTTTGTGTTCATTGAGTTCTCACGGCCGGGCCCACGCCGTTGAGCTCGCCTCCTCGGACCATCACCCGAGTGCTCGGCGCGCCCCGTCGCTGGAGCGTCGCCGGCCAAACCTTCGCGCTGCAGGTCATCGTCGCCGTGCTGGTCGTCGCGGCCGGCCTCGGGGGGGCTTTCGCGCAGGCCCAGCGGGCGGGCGACCAGGAGGCGCTGGCCCGTGCGCTCGCGGTCGCGCGCACGATGGCGGCCACACCCGACGTCATCGCGGCGGTGCAGGGGCCCGACCCGACCGCGGCGCTGCAGCCGTACGCGCTGCGGGTCCAGCGCGAGTCGCAGACCGACTTCGTCGTCGTGATGAGCCGCGACGCGATCCGATGGACGCACCCCGACCCCACGCAGATCGGCAGGAAGTTCATCGGGCACACCGAGGCCGCCCTGGCCGGAGGGGTCGTCGAGGAGGACTACACCGGCACGCTCGGGCCCTCGACACGGGTCGTCGTGCCGGTCACCGACAAGGGCGACGTCGTCGCGCTCGTGTCGGTCGGCATCCGCAAGTCGGCCGTCGGCGAGCGCGTGCGCGCCCAGCTGCCGGGTCTGCTCCTCGCCGGCGTGGTCGCCGCGGTGCTGTCGGGCCTCGGCACCGCCCTCGTCGCGCGGCGCATCCGTCGCCAGACGCACGGGCTCGGGGAGCAGCAGCTGCGCGAGATGTACGAGTACTACGACGCCGTGCTCCACGCCGTCACGGAGGGCCTCATCATCACCGATCTCGACGGGCGTCTGCGGCTGGCCAACGACGAGGCCACGCGCCTGCTGTCGCTCCCCCCGGACGCCGTGGGCCGTCCGATCGCCGGGCTGGGCCTCGCCGCCCCGCTCGCCGCCGCCCTCACCGACGACGCCACCCACGCCGACGAGCTGCACGTCACCGCGGCACGCGTGCTCGTGCTCAACCGCGGGCCGGCGCGCTGGAAGGGGCGCCTGCTCGGCCATGTCGCCACGCTGCGCGACCGCACCGACCTCGAGGCGCTGACCGGCGAGCTCGACTCCGCGCGCGGCCTCACCGAGGCGCTGCGGTCGCAGGCGCACGAGTCGGCCAACCGGCTGCACACCATCGTCAGCCTCATCGAGCTCGGCCACACCGACCGGGCCATCGCTTTCGCCACCGACGAGCTGCAGGTGTCACAGCTGCTGACCGACCGCGTCGTCGGGTCGGTGGACGAACCCGCCCTGACCGCAGTGCTTCTCGGCAAGGCAGCCGAGGCGCACGAGCGAGGCATCGCGTTCGGCATCGAGCCCGGGGCGCACTGGCCGCGTGACGTCGCGCCGACCCGCGACGTCGTCACGATCGTCGGCAACCTCATCGACAACGCGCTCGACGCGGTCGGCGGCGACGTGGGTTCGCCCCGACCCGAGCGGCACGTCACCTTCGACTCGTGGGTCGACGACGCGTACGCCGTCCTGGAGGTCTCGGACGACGGGCCCGGCCTGCCGCCGGGCGGGGTCGAGGACGCGTTCCGGCGCGGGTGGTCGACGAAGGACGAGGGCAGTGCGGGCCGACGCGGCATCGGGCTGGCACTCGTGAGCCAAACCGTCGAGCGGCTCGGCGGCACCCTGGACGTGCAGGGGCCGCCCGGTGCGACCTTCACGGTGCGTCTGCCCCTCGCGCGGGTAGGGGGTCACGGTGACGGCGATGGATGACGACCAGCTGCTGCGGGTGCTGGTCGTCGAGGACGAGCCGATCGCGGCCGAGGCCCACACTGCCTACGTCGGCCGGGTCCCGGGCTTCGAGGTGGTCGCGACCGTGGGCACGTCCCAAGCGGCGCTGAAAGCGTTGCAGGACAAGCCGATCGACGTCGTGCTGCTCGACATGAACCTGCCCGACCGCCACGGCCTCGATGTCGTGCGCGCGATGCGGGCCGCCGGCCACCGGGCCGATGTCATCGCGGTGACGTCGGCCCGCGACCTCGACGTCGTGCGGGCGGCCGTGTCGCTGGGCATCGTGCAGTACCTCCTCAAACCCTTCGTCTTCGCGACGCTGCGCGACCGGCTGCTCGCCTACCGCGCCTACCGCGACCAGGTGTCGAGCGGGTCGGAGCTCGGCACCCAGGCCGAGGTGGACGAGGTCTTCGCCGGCGCCCGCGTCGCCACGGAGGCCCGCCTGCCCAAGGGCATGGGCGAGGAGCTGCTCGCGCGGGTCGCGCAGGTGCTGCGCGACGCCGCAGAGGGCCGCTCGGCCACCGAGCTCGCGGAGGCGGTCGGAGTCAGCCGGGTGACGGCCCGTCGCTACGCCGAGCACCTCTGCGACACGCGGGTGGCCGTGCGGCGGTCCAGGTACGCCGGGGCCGGACGGCCCGAGGTCGAGTACCTGTGGGTGCGGTAGGCCTTTCACAGGCAACACCCAGATCCGCCTCGGAAAAGAGCCAGTGAGCACACAGAAAGATCGCAGCCGTCGACCAGCCTGCGGTCATCCCCACCTGCTGTCCTGATGGCGTGGGCGCCGTCCCGGCGCCCCCGGCCACGGCGTCCGACCGCCGGAACGGGAGCTGATGGAGTTGGGCCTGACCGACCAGGGACTGCCGGTGGTGCTCGGTGTCCTCGCCGTCGTCGTCTTCGTGCTCATCGCGGCCGGTTGGCCGCACCTGCGCCGCAGGCCCCTGCGGGTGGCGCTGCGCGCGGGCCAGACCGTGCTGCTCAACGCCCTCGTCCTGCTCCTCGCCGGCGTGCTCCTCAACGACCAGTACCTCTTCTACGTGTCGTGGGCCGACCTCTTCGGGTCCGGCGCCGACCAGGCGGGCCACGTCGTCACGGCCGGCGACCCGCACGCCGGCGGCACCGTGCGCCTCCGCGGCGCGCTGCACCGGTCTGCGGTGCTGCCCCCACTGCCGAGCCCGGGCCAGCGCGTCCAGACCTACTCGGTGACCGGCGGGCGGTCAGGCCTCACGGGCCAGGTGATCGTGCTGCTGCCCAAGGGATACGACCCCGCGCAGCCGACCACCTACCCCGTCATCGAGTCGCTGTCGGGCTACCCCGGCACCCCGCGGTCCAACTTCCACGGCTTCGCGCTCGACACGACCTTCCAGGACCTCGTCGACCGGCGCACGGTCCGAGCACCCATCATCGTGATGCCACAGATCAACACCCCCAACTCGCTCGACACCGAGTGCGTCAACGCCCCGGGGCGCACGGGCCTGCAGACCGAGACCTGGCTGGCGCACGACGTGCCGCTCTGGGCCGCTGCCCACTTCCGGGTGGCGCTGCAGCGCACCTCCTGGGCGACGATGGGCTTCTCGTACGGCGGCTGGTGCGCCGCGATGCTGACGATGCACCACCCCGACACCTACGGCGCCGCGATGTCGCTCATGGGCTACTTCCGGCCCGAGTTCGGACCCGCCTACGACCCGCTGACCAAGGGCGTCGGCCGGTACGACCTCGCTCACCTGGCCCGCACGGACCCGCCGCCCGTGTCGCTGTGGCTCATGGCGAGCAAGGACGACCCGACCGCCTATCCGCAGCTCGTCGCGTTCCTCAAGAGCGTGCGCTCGCCGATGTCGGTGACGTCGGTGGTGCTGCGCACCGGCGGTCACCGCGTCGACACGATCCCCCCGGTGCTGCCCGAGATGTTGGCCTGGCTGCGGGGGGCGCTGCCCGGCTTCACCCCCTGACGGCCTGGGCCACGTCGAGCGAGAATGGCGGTATGAGCACGCAGGTCACGATCCAGTACTTCGACGGCTGCCCGAGCTGGACGCTCGCCCTCGAAAACCTCGAGGCCGCGGCTCGGGAGGTGGGGGTGCAGCTGGAGGTCACCGAGCAGCTGGTGGAGACAAGCGAGGACGCCGAGCGGCTGGGGTTCGTCGGGTCGCCGACGATCCTCCTCGGAGGAACGGACCCGTTCGCGCCATCGGAGCCTCGGCCCGCTCTGGCCTGCCGGCTGTTCGACACGCCGCGGGGCCCCTCCGGATCCCCCACCGTCGCCCAGCTCGTCACCGCGTTGCGCTCGGCGCAGAGCACTCCGTCCGGCTGATCAATTCGGCGAATGCCCTTGGTGCAGAGGGAGGGTGGCGTGCAAGGTCAGAGCTCGTCGGGTGTCTGCGTGGACTCGTGTCGCGTGCCCTCGGGGTCCTCGGTGCGCTCGTCGGACTCCTCGAGGATGGCGCGCGCCTGCGCCTCCGGGTCCTCGCTCCCGGCCGCCTGCTCCTCGGGCAGCAGCTCCGCGCGGGTGTCGATGCGATCCTTCTCGGGTTCCTGGCTCATCATCCGACCGTAGCGGCACATCCGCCCCTGACTCCGTCACCGTCAGCTGGCGAGCACGTGCGCCTTGCCGTGCGTCTGGCGCCGAAGGGCCGCGGCGGTCTCGGCCGCCACCGCCGTCGCCAGCGCTGCTGCGGTGTCGTCCGCCGGCTCCGGAACGATCCGGCTCACGATGCCACGCTCGGCCAGGTCGAGCACCCCGACCTGCTGGAGCTCGGCCATCTCGGCGGCGTGCGACACGTCTCCGTGGACGATGACGCTCGCGCCCTCGGGCGGCAGCGGTGACAGCCACGCGTGCTCCGCCGCGATGACCTCGCGTGCCGGCAGCAACGCGAGCGCCCCACCGCCGCAACCCTGCCCGAGCACGACCGAGACCGTGGGCACGGTCATCGTCGTCAGCGTCGCGATGCACCGCGCGATCTCGCCGGCGATGGCACCCTCCTCGGCGTGCGGTGACAGCTCGGCACCAGGGGTGTCGATGACCGTGACGAGAGGAAGGCCGAGCTCCTCGGCGAGGCGCATCGCGCGACGCGCCTCGCGCAGCGCTCCCGGCCCCATCGGCGTCGACGGCGACTGGCGCGACCGGTCCTGGCCGACGAGGACGCACGGCTGCCCGTCGAGGCGCGTGAGGGCGACCAGCATCGTCGCGTCGCGCTCACCCTCGTCGGTGCCGTTGAGCCGGATGGTGCTGCTGGCGCCGTGACGCAGCAGCTCGCGCACGCCGGCCCGGTCGGCGCCGCGGGTCACCTCGATCGACTCCCACGCCGTGAGGTGCCGGCTCGGCTGACCCTGGCGCAGCTCGAGGCGGGGCAGTGTCGGTCCGTCAACGAGTACGCCGAGGGTGCGGTCGACGAGCATCGGCAGGTCCTCGGCCGCGACGACCGCGTCGAGAACGCCCTTGGCCGTGAGGTTCTCGGCCGTCTGCACGTCGCGCGGGAACGCCTCGCCGTTGAGTGCCTCGTAGACCTTGGGACCCAGGAACCCGACGAGGGCGCCGGGCTCGGCGACGGTCACGTGGCCCAGCGACCCCCACGACGCGTACACGCCGCCGGTGGTCGGGTGGCGCAGGTGGACGAGG
>JABFXB010000276.1 GCA_013361975.1 Dermatophilaceae bacterium | reverse complement strand
GTCGGGTCGGGCTTGTGGCGCTCGGTGTCCTCCATCGCCACGAGCACCTCGACGTGCTCGGAGATGCCGAGGATGTCCATCGCCTGCCGGGCCGACTCGCGGCGCTTCGAGGTGGCCACCCCTACCGCGATCCCCGCCGACCGGAGGTCGGCGAGCACCGCCACGACCCCGTCGTAGTCGCGGATGAGCCGCTCCGTGTTGTCGGCGTTCCACTGCAGGTAGGTCGCGTAGAGCTCGTCGGCGTGCTCGGGCGAGTGGTCGCGGAACGCGCCGATGAGCGGGCGCCCGATCCACGAGCGGATGACGTCGGGGTCCTCCTCCCGGCCGATCACGGTGCGGAACGCGTACTGGTACGACTCGACGATGAGGTTGATCGTGTCGGCGAGCGTGCCGTCCAGGTCGAAGACGGCGGTGGACCAGCGGGGAGACGTCACCGGGCGAGCCTAGGGCAGGCCGCCCGGGAGGCTACCTCGCGGCCGCATACCGGTCGGTTCGGCAGGAATTCACCGCTGATTCAGACATTTCCCGTCCCGCAGTGTCCATGGCGCGCCCACGACGGGCAACATGCATCCCATGACTGAAGCCACGATGGTCGACTGGTCCGCCATGACGCAGCGCTCGCTCGACGAGCTGCGCGGCACGGACTCCCTGTACCGCCCGACGAGCTTCTGGGGCCCGGGCCTCGACGCGCTCCTGTCGGACATGGAGAAGCGGGGGCTCGAGTCGTTCAAGTCCTGGCCGACGGCCTCGAGCTGGTTCTACCCGCGCTACGGCGTCGGCTTCACGTATGCCGTCATCGACAAGGTCATGGCCACCGTGCACGCCTCCCTGCCCCATGCGCAGCCCGGCTGGATCCGCTCGGCGCTCGTCGCCACCCACGAGGCGCGCCGTGACTTCGACGCGCTGCGCCTCGCCTGGAACCAGACGAACTGGCCCTGCGACCTCGACGGCTTCGGCGAGTCCCAGGTGGGCACGCCGTTCCAGTACTACCGGTTCACCAACGCACCGCACGGCTGGACCCGGCCGTACCTCAACTACGCCCTCTGCATGGCCGCCCTGTCCAGGCACGTCGCGGCGCCGCCGAAGCGCTTCCTCGAGATCGGCGGCGGCTTCGGGGTGCTCGGCGAGTTCCTCCTGTCGCGTGACCCCGACGCCGTCTACGTCGACGTCGACATCCCGCCGCTGCTCACGGTGTCGTCGTGGTACCTGCGCGAGCTCTTCGGCGACCGGGTCGCCGTGTATGACGCGAGCGTCGCGCCGACCGGACCCGTCGACGTCGTGGGTTCCGCCGTGCTGCCGAACTACCGGTTGCCCGACCTCACCGGCGAGTTCGACGTCTTCGTGAACTCCTTCTCGTTCCAGGAGATGGAGCCGGACGTCGTGGAGAACTACGTCGACCTCGTCGTCGCGCGCGGCGTCCAGTGGGCCGTGTCGCTCAACTCACGTCTCGGCAAGCCGGTCAAGTCCGGCAACCGCGTCGGCGTCGTCGACCCCGTGACGTCCGCCCGGATCATCGAGATGTTCGAGCGTCGTGGCTTCGAGCTGACGGGCGCGTACAACAGCCCCCTCATCCACTCGGCCGGCCAGCTCGCGGTGCTGCGGAGGCGCTGAGCGGTCACGACGTCCACGTGCCGCGGCGCATGACCGCCGTGGGCCGTGCCGACTCGTCGACGACCACGAGGTCGGCACGCGAGCCGGCCGCGATCGAGCCGCGGTCGGACAGCCCCAGGACGCGCGCGGGCGTGCGGGTGGCGGGGCGGACGGCATACGCGAGCGGGACACCCGTGCCGACCGCCCGCGCGACGATGTCACCGACGTGGCTGGTGCCGCCGGCGATCGTCCCGGGCGCGGTGCTGTCGGCGTCGCCGCGCAGGCGCGCGACTCCGCGGTCGACGACGACCGGGAGGCCCGCGAGGACGTAGGCGCCGTCGCCCATCCCGGCGGCCGCCATGGCGTCGGAGACGAAGGCGACGTGGTCGGCACCGACGAGGTCGAGGACGGTGCGCA
Source organism: Dermatophilaceae bacterium (assembly GCA_013361975.1). Taxonomy (GTDB): domain Bacteria; phylum Actinomycetota; class Actinomycetes; order Actinomycetales; family Dermatophilaceae; genus Terrabacter. The sequence goes on along the minus strand of JABFXB010000276.1, from coordinate 4,425 downwards.
CGGTGTCGTCGGACAGGTGGGCGCCGTCGGCGATGAGCTCGACCGTCACGTGACCACGGGCGGCCGCACGCATCAGTGCCGGGGCGGCGCCCGGCTCGCGGTGGTGCCACGGGTCCATGCCGTTGAAGAGGTGGGTGGCCAGGTCGGCGCCCGCTGCGACCGCCTGCTCGACCAGGGCGAACGATGCCGTCGTGTGACCGACGGCGGCGTGCACGTCGGCCGACGTCAGCCAGTGGACGAGGTCGAGCCCGTGGTCGCGCTCGGGTGCGAGCGTCACCTGCCGCACGTGCCCCCGGCCGAGGGCGAGGAGTCGCTCGACCTCGGCGAGCGACGGGTCGCGCAGGAGCGTCGGGTCGTGCGCGCCGCAGCGCGCCTCGGCAAGCCACGGCCCCTCGAGGTGGATGCCGTCGACGAGGCCGTCGTCGCAGAGCTCGGCCAGGATCGCGACGCCACGCTCGAGGTCGCGCGGGCTCATCGTGACGAGACTTGCGAGCAGGCTCGTCGAACCGTGCTCGTGGTGGTGCCGCGCTGCCGACGCGGCGGCCTCGTCGTCGAGGTCGGTGAAGGCGAAACCGCCGCCGCCGTGGCAGTGGAGGTCGACGTATGCCGGCAGCATCGTCCCGCCCACCCGTTCGGCCGCGCGGGCCCCGCCGGGCGGCTCGGTGCCCGGCTCGATCGGGGCGACCGCAGCGATGTGCTCGCCCTCGACGCGAACGAGCACGTCGGGCAGCACGGCGTCGCCGACGAGGGCTGGACCACGCAGCGAGAGGTTCATCGGGGTCGATTCTGTCGCACAACAGGCAGCGGTAGCGTGTGGCCGTGCCGGCGCGACCCCTTTCCGAGCTCGTCCACCCCACGTGGGTGCCCGCCCTCGAGCCGGTCGCCGACACCATCACGCGGCTGGGCGAGTTCCTGCGCGCCGAGGTCGCTGCCGGACGCGGCTACCTGCCGTCGGGCGAGAACGTGCTGCGAGCCTTCTCTCTGCCGCTGCCCGACGTGCGGGTGCTCGTGGTCGGTCAGGACCCCTACCCGACGACCGGCCACCCGGTGGGGCTCAGCTTCAGCGTCGCGCCCGACGTGCGCCCGGTGCCGAGGTCGCTGCAGAACATCTACCAGGAGCTCGGCACCGACCTCGGGCTGGCGACTCCGGCCAACGGCGACCTGACGCCGTGGTTCGAACGCGGTGTCATGCTGCTCAACAGGGTGCTCACGGTGCAGCCAGGGCGCTCTGCCAGCCATCAGGGCAAGGGTTGGGAAACCGTTACGGCACAAGCCATCTCGGCTCTGGCCGGGCGCGGCGGCCCACTGGTCGCGATCCTCTGGGGGCGGCAGGCGCAGTCGCTCGCCCCGATGCTGGGAGGCGTGCCGCGCATCGAGTCCGCGCACCCGTCGCCGCTGTCGGCGCGCTCCGGGTTCTTCGGGTCCCGACCCTTCAGCCGCACCAACGACCTGCTCGCCCAGCAGGGCGCCACCCCCATCGACTGGAGGCTGACATGACCCAGCCCGCGCCCGACGGGGCCGGACCCACCGTCTGGACCCGCTTCGTCGCCATCGGCGACTCCTTCACCGAGGGCATGTGCGACGACGACCCGTCGTTCGGCCACGACGGCGAGTTCGCCGGCTGGGCAGACCGGCTCGCGGCCCACCTGTCGGAGATCGCCCGCAGCCACGGGCTCGACTTCGGCTACGCCAACCTCGCCGTCCGCGGTCGCAAGCTCGCCGACGTCGTCGGGCCGCAGCTCGAGGACGCACTGGCACTGCAGCCCGACCTCGTCAGCATCGTGGGTGGCGGCAACGACATCCTCCGGCCCAAGGCCGACCTCGACGGGTTGGCGGCCCGGCTCGAGGCAGCCGTGGCGCGCATCCGCGCCACCGGTGCCGACGTGTTGATGGCGACACCCGTCGACCCCGCAGATGCCCCGCTGGTCAAGGCGACTCGCGGTCGTGCTGCCATCCACACGGCCAACATCTGGAGCATCGCGCGGCGCAACGGCGCCCACGTCATCGACCAGTGGGGCCTGCACGCCCTGCGCGACTGGCGAATGTGGGCCGAGGACCGCATCCACATGACGACCGAGGGCCACCGACGGGTGTCACTGGCCGCGCTCGAGGCCCTGGGGCACACCCCCGCCGAGACCGACTGGGCTGTCCCGCTCGACCCGGCTCCCCCGATCGGCCGGCGCGAGGCACTGCAGGCGAACGCGCAGTGGGCCAAGGAGTACGTCGGCCCGTGGGTGCACCGACGGCTGACCGGTCGCTCCTCCGGTGACCAGCGGCAGGCGAAACGGCCCGACGTGACACCGCTCGACTGAACTTGAACCCAGCCCGCCGGCATACCTGGGCGGCCTTCGGGGACGAATGACGCACCGTGCCCCGATGGGTGGCTGCTGTCGAGCACGGTCGCGCGTTCGCCCGACCGCGAAGGTGCGTCGCCGGTCCCGCCTGCCAAGCCTGTGGAGAAGTCGGGCACACGTCGCCCGGGCGGCACCATTCTCGGGCCATGACCGCGCACCAGACCTCACTCCGTTCCCGACACGGTCGCTCGACGGCCGATGTCGCCACCGCCGTGGGTCGCCTCGGCGGGACCTGCACCTGGCGCGAGCTGCGACGTGCCGTGCCCTGGCGGCTCATCGGTCGCGCCGTCGCAGCCGGGCTGGTCCTGCACCCGGGAAACGGCATCTACGCCCTGCCCAGCGCGCACCACGGACGGGTGGCGGCCGGGCGGCTGGCCGGCGTCGCGAGCCACCGCACAGCGGCCGTGCACTGGGGCTGGAAGGTCAAGACGGTGCCGGCCCTGCCCGACGTCACGATCCCGACAGGGCGCAAGCTGCGGGCCAGCGCCGAGGGCGTTGCGACCGTGCACCGCAGGACATTGGCCGCGACGGAGGTGTCGGATGGATGGGCCACGACCCCGATCCGGACGGTGATCGACTGCTGCCTCGACCTGCCCTTCGACGAGGCGCTGTCGGTCTTCGACTCTGCCCTGCGGGCGGGGCTGCCCCGGCGGATCGTGGTCGCGGCCACGGCAGCCCTGGGGCCGCGACACCGGGCCAGGGTGCTTCGAGTCGCGCGGTACGCCACGGCAAAGGCGGCCAACCCGTTCGAGTCGGTGCTGCGCGCGATCGCGCTCGGCGTCGACAACGCGACGTGGGAGCCGCAGCACCGGATCCGCTATGACGACTTCTACGCCCGGGTCGACCTCGCCGATGAGGCCCTCGGCATCGTGCTCGAGGCCGACAGCTTCGACTTCCACGGCGAGCGGGCGGCGCTGACCCGCGACTGCGAGCGCTACGACGAACTCGTCGCCCGCGGCTGGCTCGTGCTGCGGTTCACCTGGGAACAGGTGATGCTGCGCCCGGCCTGGGTCGCACGTGTGATCGAGAGGACGGTGCGTCGCCGGGGCGCGCCCGACGGCGTGGAGCAGGGACTGATGACGCAGGCTGACGCGTTCGAGGCTTCTGCCTGAGCACCAGCCGTTCCCTGCGGGACGGGAGAGTGCGTCACCGGTCCCGTTCAGACGGACTCGGCGAAGGCCTTCTCGAAGATGTCGAGGCCCTCGGAGAGCAGGTCGTCGCTCGCGGCGAGCGGCGCCAGGAAGCGGAACACGTTGCCGTAGGTGCCGCACGTCAGCGTGACCAGACCCGCCGCGTGGCAGGCCTTGTTGACGGCGCCGGTGAGCGCGGCGTTCGGCGTGAGGTCACCCTCGCCGTTGACGAGCTCGACGGCGAGCATCGCGCCGCGGCCGCGCACGTCGCCGATCTGCGGGTACTGTGCGGCGAGCGCCTCGAGGCGGGGCTTGAACAGCGCCTCGATCTGCCTGGCGCGGCCGCAGAGGTCGTCGGCCTTCATCGTCTCGATGGCGCCGAGGGCCGAGGCGCAGGCGACGGGGTTGCCGCCGTAGGTGCCACCGAGCCCGCCGCCGTGGACGGAGTCCATGATCTCGGCGCGGCCGGTGACGCCGGCGAGCGGCAGGCCGCCGGCCATGCCCTTGGCGGTGGTGATGAGGTCGGGCACGACGTCCTCGTGCTCGCTGGCGAACCAGTCGCCGGTGCGGCAGAAGCCGGTCTGCACCTCGTCGGCGATGAAGACGATGCCGTTGTCGCGGCACCACTCGGCGACCTGCTTGACGAATCCCGCTGCGGGGACGATGAACCCGCCCTCGCCCTGGATCGGCTCGAGGATGACGGCGGCGAGGTTCTCCTCCCCCACCTGGGCGTGCACCTGTTGCACGAAGACGTCGAACGACTCCTTGGCGCAGTCGGCCGGGCCGCCGGGCCAGCGGAACGGGTAGCTCATCGGCGCGCGGTAGACCTCGCCGGCGAACGGCCCGAACCGGTGCTTGTACGGCATGTTCTTGGCCGTCAGGGCCATCGTCAGGTTGGTGCGGCCGTGGTAGGCGTGGTCGAAGGCGACGACGGCGTTGCG
>JABFXB010000408.1 GCA_013361975.1 Dermatophilaceae bacterium | reverse complement strand
CTGCTGGAAGAGGCCCGAATCCTCCTCCGGCCGGGAGGGCTGGTAACCGATGGTCAGGTAGCGCGACGGGGCGTCACCCGAGACGACGGGCCCGTCGTAGACGGTGGTGCCGGTCCCGACGACGCCGGGGAGGGCTGCGGCGAGCTTCGAGCGCACCGAGGGCCATGCGACGGCCATCAGAGCCAGACCTGCTCGTAGGGGGCGATGAGCCGCTGGATGTGCGGCGGCATCATGTCGGCGCGGGAGTCGGGCGCGGGCTGCTCGTCGCCGGGGAGCGCGTTCTGCGCGCCGGGGGAGTTGCCGCGCTGCGAGCGCCACAGCAGCTCGACCATCTCGTAGGCGGCCTCGGTGAGCGCGTCAGGGACGGTCGTCCGGCCCGCCTGGTAGACGACGTCGTACCAGTAGGCCGAGAACCACGTCCCGGAGGCGTACTCGATGCGCTGCGGGCCGCGCAGGCCCGTCTCCGGGGTCACGAGCGCCGACAGCGGCAGCGCCGTGCCGCCCGTCGGGGTGACGGACGTCAGCGACGCGATGGGCGTGACCGGGGGTAGCAGCGCCGAGCCCATGCCGCGCACCTTCGCCGTGATGGACGTCGGGGCCAGCGGGCCGACCTTGGAGGCGAGCGCACCCTCGGCACGGGCAATGACCTTCGGGAGTTCCGTGTCACTGCCCGTGCCGCTGATGTTCAGGTACTCCTTGACGTCAGCGAGCACCAGATACGACATGAGTGGCTCAGGTCGTGGTGACCTGCCGGAACGTCGCCGTCCCGGACGTCACGGTGTTGTTGAACCCCGGCGCGGCGGGCTCGCCGGCCGCGGTGGTGCCCGCCGTGATGACCTCCAGCAGCACTCCGGTGGAGTGCTGGTAGCGGGTGCCCAGCGTGACGGGGGTCGCGACGGTCGGGGCCAGCGCCCCGAACAGTGCACGGCCGGAGTAGTCCGCCGTCGCCGAGGTGGCACGCCCGAGGGCGTCCGTCGCGTTGGTGGCAGGGTTGACGACCTTGCGCCACAGGAAGTCGCGCAGGAACGTGGTGGTGGCCATGCTCAGGCCTCCTCATCCTCGGAGTCGGTCGCGGGAGTCGCGTCGTCGTCCTGCAGGCGCTCCACGAGCTCGGCCTTCGTGCCCGAGACGGGCAGGCCGCGGTCGCGGAGGGCGTCGCGCAGGTCCTCGACGGTCTGGGCCTCGTAGCCCTCGTCTGCCGGGGAGGGCTCCTCCGAAGAGGAGCCCTCCTGCTCGGCGGCATCGAACTCGGCGACGGCCGCGTCCCACTGCTCCTGGTTGAAGGAGCCCGTGTGGAACACCGGCCGACCCGAGGCGTCGCGCCAGATGAACATCAGGCCGCGTCGATGAACCGGACGGCGGCGGTCGACTCGATGACCACCGGCGTGAAGTAGCCCGCGTAGGCGACCTGCACACCGAGGACCGAGGGCTCGATGACCTGCAGGGCGCCGACGCGCTGCTCGTAGGCCTCCAGCGCGGCCGACGTCGACAGGACGCCGATGGTGCCCGCCGGCAGGCCGGCCGAGACCACGAGCGGGATGCCCAGGACGTTGGCGAAGACGCCATTGCCGAACGTCCCGCCGGTGAGCTGCGCGGTCGAGGCGTTGCTGTTCACCGGGGCGAACAGCGGCGCCCACACGCCCACCTTGTCGGGGGAGCAGGCGATGAAGTACGAGCCCGCACCCTTCGCGATGCCGTAGACGGTCGCGAGCGCCGTCATGACCGCCGACACGAGGTCGGAGGCCGAGTGCGCGGCCGTGTTGACGCCCGCGATCTCCAGCGTCGAGCCCATGCCGTTCAGAGCCGCGCCGGTGGCCGCCTCCGTCTGGATGGCGTACTGGGCGGCGAGGTCGTTGACGACGGCGTCCAGCGCATTCGGCGAGGAGAAGTCGATGTCCTGCTTGGACACGTTGACGTAGCCGCCGTAGGTGACGGCCTGCCCGGTGATGCGGGAGATGACCATCTTCTGGCTGACGAGCTCCGTCTTCTCGTCTGCGGGTGCGCCAGCGGCGCCCTGCTTGGCGACGGAGGCGTGCTGCGTCACCTTCGGGCGGTACCACGTGGCCGTGGTCATGGCCTTGACCCCGAGCAGCGACACGACCGGGCGGGTGGCGTCGATGAAGTTGACGACGTCGCCGACGATCGGGTCCGGCACGATGCCGAGGTTGTCCGAGGTCTTCTGGTGCGCGGCGGCACGGTGGAAGATCTCGATCCGCTGCGAGGCGTCGCGGTCGCCCGTGTGGGCGCGCCACTGGTCCATCAGGTAGGCCGAGGCGGACCGGTACTCGACCGGGCCGGAGTCGACCTCGTGACGGAGCCGCTGGAGCTCGCCGTGGACCTTCTGGACGCGCTCGCGGGCCTCGGTCGTGCGCTTGCGCGACTCGTAGAGCACCTCGAGCTGCTGCTCGATGTCGGTGATGCGCTTGCGCGCCTCGCCGGCGAGCTCCTGCTCGTTCTTGGTCAGGTCGCGCTCGGAGTCCTGCGCCGAGCCGACGATGCCCTCGATGAGCGTGGACCGCTCCTCGAGCTCCTTCTCCAGGCGAAGGATCATGCTGTCCGCGTTTCCGGACATGGCTAGCCTCCTTAAGGCTGTGTGGGTCGTGTTCCGACAGCCCTCTCGGCAAGCGATCCGCCTACGCGGAAGCCCTCTCGGCCAGCGAGCGCCCTGCGGCGCGAGGTGTTCTCAGCGAGCGGCCCGACGGGCCTTCACCGAAGCGAGGAACGCCGCCATCTCGGCGGCGGCGGGGGTGGGCTCGAGCGGCGCCATGCCGGCGGCCATCTGCACCTCGTCGGCCTCGCGCACGGCGAGCACCTCGGCGCCCACGTAGGCGGGGTCCTCGACGAGGGACAGGTGGTCGACGAACGCCTTCGAGATGCGCCGCGTCATGGCCTGGCGGTCGAGCACCTGGTCACGCGGGCGGACGCCGAAGCCGATGGAGGCGCGGATCATGCCCTCCTCGGCCAGTGCGAGCGTCTCGTCGCCGCGGTTCGTCTTCGCGACGCGCACCTCGGCGACGAGGCCCTCGGTCCGCTCCGGCCACCACTGCAGCACCTTGCCCACGGTGTCGCCGCGGGTGTGCTCCCGGTTGACCATGATGGGGGCCTGCCGCTCGGAGATGCCGTCGAAGGCACCCCGCATGAACGACTCGAGCCACATCTCGCCGCGGTACTGGATCGGTGCCGGCTGCTCGTAGGGGACGGCGATGACCTCGATGAGCCGCTGCGACTCCTTGACGTCGCCGACGGCGACCGCGAGCCGCATCTCCAGCGGCGGTCGGTTCTCACTCATGCGCCGGTACCTCCCATGGGTTGCTGCGGCGGCTCGGGTGGCTGGAACGGGCCGGTCAGGCCGGCCCCGGCGCGGTTGAGGATGGCGCGCGCCTCGTCGACGGTGAGCACGGCCCCGACGCCGAGGTAGATCTTCTGGATCATGGTCGTCAGCTCCTCGACCGAGGCGCCCGCCTCCGGGGCGCCGCCGGTGGCCGAGCCGTCGAGGCCGGTGATGCCGCCCGCACCGTTGCCGTGCAGGCGCTCCATCGTGCGGACCTCGGCCGGGCTGAGCGCCTTGATCCGGTTGAGGATGTCGTAGGACTGGGCCCGCTCGAGCATCCCGGGGCGGGAGTACTCGTCACGATTCAGCTCGGCCGACTCGGCGGGCGGCAGCGCCCACCACGACAGCGCGGCCATGACGTGGGCGGCCTTCGTCTTCAGCGACGCCCGGTCGTGGAAGTCGAAGAGCTGCGACACGTTCGAGTAGGTCATCGAGTCGCCGCCCGACGGCAGGCCCATCAGGAACGGCGGGACGCCGAGCTTGACGCAGATGCGCGACTCGGTGAACTGCGAGAGCTCCAGAAGGGCCATGTCCTTCGCCGAGGGCTGCTGCATCGGCGTGACCTTCGTGCCACCGGACACGATGGCGGGCTTGCCCGCCGACTTCGCGCGGGAGTCGCCCCACTGGTAGAGCAGGTCGTCCGACTCGGCCTTGTTCAGCCGGCGCTCCACCTCGAGGATGTACGGCGGGACGCCGCCCGTCTCGGCCACGCTGTCGAGCTGGCGCTGGAGCACGCCGGCCGTCGTGAGCCGCGCGCCGGCCTCCTCGAGCGGGCCGACGCCGTGGGCCTTGTTCGAGCGCGACTTGTAGCGGATGTGGAGCAGCTCGGGGCGCTCCGGGTCGGTGTTGAGCTCGACGTTGCCGATCCAGTACCGCCGACGGAGCCCGTCCATCTTGACCTTGACCATGGACTTCGGCAGGACGGTCAGCACCGACGGCGAGCCGTTGGTGTACCAGTCCGACGCGAAAACGAACGCCTCGCCCATCTGGTAGTCCCAGAACAGCTGCTTGGCGAACTCCGACCACGACGTGTAGACGTCGGGGTTCGGGTTTTTCATCCAGCCCAGCGGGAACGTCACCTCGCCGTTCCGGAGACGATAGACGGGCATCGAGGACAGCACGGAGGCGTTCAGGTCGAGACAGTCCCACGCCGTGTCGACGAGCGCGCCGATCCGCCCCTCGAGGTCGCCCAGGTCGCCCCAGTCCGGGGTGCCCCACTCGGCCGGCCAGCCCGACCACGGCGAGGACCGCGGGCGCGCGAGCGCACGGGACGCGGTCGCCTCGAGGAAGTTCTGGTCCGTGAAGCCGTGCGGGTTGCCCGGGTTGTAGCCCGGACCGACCGAGTTGGGCGACGAGACGGTCGCGTTGGCGGTCTCACCCGCCGCGAACGTGTCTCGGAGCCAAGCCCAGAACGCCATGCATGACTCCTCGCTCAGTAGATGGCCGGCAGCGGCGCGAACGTGTCCAGTGCGTGCACCGCCCGGACCGCGGCGGCGAGTGGCCCGACCTCCGGCATGTCCTTGAGCTGGAAGGCGCGCGAGCCGTCGGTGCCGGCCGTCCGCCAGCGCGCCGACGTCACCGCCCGATTCAGCGCCTCCTGGTTGCCATGGAAGAGCATCCCGGCGGCCACCCGGTCGGCGAAGCGCCCGCATGCGGCGGTGAACTCCTGCGAGGTCACCTTGACGGCGTTGGCGCCGGCTGTGTCGAGGTCCATCTCGAACGTCGGCGGGACCGCGATGTCGGTGGACCAGTCGCGCGAGAGGCGGGTCGCCTCGGCCGCGACGAGGTGAGCCGGAACGGGCCTGCCGTCGTTGGCCAGCATCACGTGCTGCGAGCCGTCCGGGCGGGTCCATGCGACGGCGATCCAGCCGTCCCGGTTCTGGTCGACGTCGAGGCCGAAGATCGGGGAGTCGCCGCGGGATGCCTTCGGGTCGGCGAGAGAGCCCCACGCGGCGAGCGACAGGGCACCGCCGCCGTCCCGGTCCCACACCCCGCGCCCCTCGCGGTTCCACGAGTCCTCGTTCTTGAGGTTCTTGCGCAGCCGGAGCATCGACTCGAGTGGGGTCCTCGTCGGGAACGAGGGGTTCATGAGCGGCCACTGCCGCCGGTCGTTCGGGTCCGAGTCCGGGTCGGCCCCGATCTCCAGCCACACCGCGTCGTCGGCCTCGCCCGACCATGCCTCCTTGCGCCGCAGCGTGAACGACTCCGACGAGTCCGTCGGCCGCGGAGGGGTGCCCATGAAGAAGAGCAGCGCCCCATGCTCGTGCCGCGCCTGGTTCGTCGCCGCGATCATGTCCTCGAGGGCCTTGGTGTCGAGGAGTTGGGCCTCGTCGAAGACCTCGACGTCGATCTCATCGAAGCCGCGGCCGAAGCCCATGGCGCGCGCGCCGAACATGATCATCGAGCCGTTATGGAACTCGACCTGCTGCTCGCCGTTCGCCGCCCGCATGGCCTTGACGTGCGGCGCGATCTTCCGGCGCCGGCACAGCCCGCGCAGCGCCGTGAACGTCTTGGTCGACGTGCGTAGATGGTGCGCCGTCCACACGACCTGCAATCCCGGGAACAGGATGCACAGGATGACCAGGAGGGCCAGAACGAAGTACGTCTTGCCCACCTGGCGAGGGATTGACATGCCGATGCCGCCGACGGTGGCCCGGTACTTCCCGTCGGCGCCGTAGCCGAGGCATACGGTGCCGAGCTGCGACTGCCACCAGTCGAACCCGAGCCCGAGCTCGCGGCCCTTCGCCTCGACGCGCGGCCAGACCGTCCGGGTGATGCCCTCGGGGTAGGTGAACTTCCGCGCGTACTCAGACAGCCGAGGCGTCGAACTCGCCGTCTTCGACGGCTTCTGACTCGCTCGACTCTTCCGCTCGGGCGTCAATGGCCTCGATGTCATGGACGATCTCCATCAGACGCTTCGTCAGCGCGGCCAGCTCGCGGGCAGGGGTGTTCGCGTTCTCCACGGCCTGCGCCACGCGGTCGCGCGTCGCCACGAGCAGCTCGCGCTTCGTCCCGGTCTTCGCAGCCTCGGTGATCGTCTTCGCACGACGACGGGCCGGCGCCTCGTTGGGGCCGACTGCGCGCAACGGCTTGCGGGAGGCGGCCATGGTGACCCCCTTGGCGGAAACATCGGAGAGAGAGAAACGTTTCAG
>JABFXB010000518.1 GCA_013361975.1 Dermatophilaceae bacterium | reverse complement strand
GGTCGGCGCGCTCAGGCCGGGATGATGAGGCCCGACGTGGCCTTGGCGCGCTCGAGGCGAGCCGCGACGTCCTGCCAGTTGACGACGTTCCACCAGGCCTTGACGTAGTCGGCCTTGACGTTCTCGTACTGCAGGTAGAACGCGTGCTCCCACATGTCCAGCTGGAGCAGCGGGATCTGGCCGACGGGGATGTTGCCCTGCTGGTCGAACAGCTGCATGATGTGCGGCCGCTGCGCGATCGTGTCCCAGGCCCAGATGGACCAGCCGGAGCCCTGGATGGCGTTGGCGTTGGCGTTGAAGTGTGCCTGGAACTTCTCGAAGCCGCCGAAGTACTCGTCGATCGCGGCCTTGACCTCGCCCTCGGGCTGGCCGCCGCCGTCGGGGCTCATGTTCTTCCAGAAGACGGAGTGGTTCGTGTGACCGCCGAGGTGGAAGGCGAGGTTCTTCTCGACGCCGTTCAGGGCGGCGTAGTCACCCGACTCGCGAAGCTCCTCGAGCTTGGTGACCGCGGCGTTGGCACCGTCGACGTAGGCCTTGTGGTGCTTGCTGTGGTGCAGCTCCATGATGCGAGCGCTGATGTGCGGCTCGAGGGCTGCGTAGTCGTAGTCGAGATCGGGAAGCGTGTAAGCCACTTGTCGTTCCTTTCTGGAGACCATCCGGCTCCGCCCACTCTATGCCGGGGCAAACCGCCGTCGACAGGGGTGTCCGTGGGCGCGGGCTGTGGGTCACGTACCCACTCGACCAACCTCTGACTTCAACCTCACTTGAGGTCAAATCCTTGCGGCTCAACCGTTCTCGAGGAACTCGCGCAGCACGTCGACGACGAGGCGGTGGTCCTCGACCTGCGGGAGGCCCGAAACGGCGATCGTGCCGACGCAACCGACGTCGCGCACGTTGACCGGGAAGGCACCGCCGTGGGCGGCATACGTGCGGGGGTCGAGGCGCGAGTCGTCCTCGAACGACCTGCCCCTCGCCCGAAAGCCCTCGCCGACCCGCAGCGACGACTGGCCGTAGCGGTCGACGACCGCGCTCTTGCGCTCGAGCCAGCTGTCGTTGTCGGCGGACGCGCCGGGCAGGGCCGCGTGGAAGAGGCGCTGACCGTTGCGGCGGATCGAGATCGCCACGGGGTGTCCCGCCGCGAGCGCCGCCTCGCGCAGGGCGACGCCGAGGCGCCAGGCGGTGTCGTCGTCGAACCGGTCGAAGACGAGGTCGGACTCGTGGGCGGCGAGCTCGTCGGGGGTGAAGTTCTGGGTCACGTGCCCATTCTCCACGCTCGCTGGCCGCCGGATCAGGGCACGCCGAGCAGGTCGCGCACGTCGTCGGCGGTGATGGCACCGGAGAGCGAACCGCCCTCGTCGACGACGCGCTGGAAGAGGTCGCGCTTGCGCTCCTGCAGCGCGACGACCTTCTCCTCGATGGTGGCGGCCGACACGAGGCGGTAGACGGTGACGGGGCGGTTCTGGCCGATGCGGTGCGCGCGGTCGATGGCCTGCGCCTCGGCGGCAGGGTTCCACCACGGGTCGAGCACGTAGACGTAGTCGGCCTCGGTCAGCGTGAGACCGAAGCCACCGGCCTTGAGGCTGATGAGGAACGCCGTCGCGTCGCCCTCGCGGAAGCCGCGCACGACGGACTGCCGGTCGGTCGTCGACCCGTCGAGGTAGGCGGTCTCGATGCCCGCGCGGGTGAGCGCGCTCTCGACGATGCGCAGGAAGCCGGTGAACTGGCTGAAGACGAGCGCCCGGTGGCCCTCGGCGGCGAGCTCGCGCAGCTGGTCGACGAGGAACTCGATCTTCGACGGGGTGCCCTTGCCGGCATGCACGTCGTCGACCAGCACGGGGTCGAGGGCGAGCTGGCGCAGTCGGGTGAGGGCCGCGAGGATCGCGACGCGGTTGGCGTCAGGGTCGTCGAGCAGGCCGAGCACGCGCTGGCGCTCGCGCTGCAGGTGCTGGTCGTAGATGTGCCGGTGCACCGGGTGCGGGTCGAGCGCCACGACCTGGATCTGCTTGGGCGGCAGGTCGATCGCGACCTGCTCCTTGGTGCGGCGGAGCATCAACGGCCGGATGCGCCGGCGCAGCAGGTCGAGCAGCTCGGGTCGCTCACCGGACTCGATGGGCTTGCGGTAGCTCTTCGTGAAGACGTCGGGCCGCGGGTACAGGCCGGGGGCCGTGAGCGACAGCAACGACCAGAGGTCCATGAGGGAGTTCTCGAGAGGCGTGCCGGTGACCGCGATGGTGAACGGCGCACCGAGGCGTCGCGCGGCGACGTGCGTCTTGGCCTGGCGGTTCTTGACGAACTGGGCCTCGTCGAGCACGACGCCACCCCACCGCACGCCGCGGAACGCGTCCTCGTCGAGGCGCAGGACGGCATACGAGGTGATGACGACCTCGGCGTCAGCGACGACGTCGGCGAGCGCCACCCCGCGCTTGCGCTCGGTGGCGGTGACGGCGACCGCCGCGAGGTGCGGCGCGAACGTCTCGAGCTCGCCCATCCACGTGCCGACGACGCTCGTGGGGGCGACGACGAGCACCGGACCGCGGGCGTCGGCGGTGACAGACCCGAGCTCGCCGCGGTCGTGGGCCCGCACCAGCGTCGCGATGACCTGCAGCGTCTTGCCGAGGCCCATGTCGTCGGCGAGGATGCCGCCGATGCGGGCGTCCCACAGGCGGGAGAGCCAGCGGAACCCGTCGAGCTGGTAGGGCCGGAGGGTCGCCCTGAGGTCGGGCGGCACCTCGGCGACCGGCCCCGACTCGAGCGAGCCGAGGGCCTCGACGCTGGCCGCCCACCGGGCGCTCTGCTCGTCGACGACGCCGAGCGCGACGAGCTCGTCCCAGAGGTCGGCATGGTGGGCACTGAGCCGCAGCTCGCCCGTCTCGGGGTCGGCGATCTCGCGGGCCTCCTCGATGAGGTCGCGCAGCCGCAGCAGCTCGGGGCGGTCGAGGCGGAAGAACGAGCCGGAGTCGAGGAGCATGATCTCGTCGCCCCGGGCGATCGCCGCGAAGAGCGGCTCGAACGGCACCTCCTCGCCGTCGACCTCGACCGACACGTGCAGGTCGAACCAGTCGCCGGGGTCGGAGCCGCGCTCGTCCTGCCGCTCCTGCGGCTCCTGCCGCTCCCCCGTGCCGAGCCGCACGACGGGTGCGGAGGTGACCTCCTCGTAGGGCGGCAGCTCGCCGTCGACCTCGACGGTGACGTGCTCATCGGACTCGAGCTCGGCGAGGGTGTCACCGACGAAGCGGGCGGCGTGCAGGCCGGTGAGCACGACCCGCGGCACGAGGTAGGGGTGGCCACCGAGGTCGGAACGCAGGGCACCGGGCACCTGGCGCAACGAGGTCGCGGCACGCACCGCCTCTGCCTCGGCGTCGCGGTCGCGTCCGCCCACGGTGCCGAACCGGGCCGTCGTGAAGGGCCGTGGGCGCCCGTCGTAGGCGTGGCCGAGGTCGAGACGCACCTCGCCGGGCACGTCGCTGACGACGCGCACGTGCACGGTCACCCGCTCGGGCGCTGCCGCCTCGGCCTGCTCGGGCGCGGGCAGAGGCACCTCGGAACGGATGCGGAGCCGCTGCCGCAGCCCCGGCACGACGGAGCGAAGGAAGCGGGCCCTCTCGTCGGCAGGAACCCGCAGGCCGGCGAGCGCCGACTCGAGGGCCGCCGGGCCGAGGTCGAGCTCCTGCTCGAGCGGCACGAAGGTGAGCTCGCCGTCCTCACCCTCGACGGCCAGGGCGTGCACCGGGTCGCCGAGCAGGAGCCGCTCGCCGTTCGCCTCGGGTGGCAGCCCGTCGAGCTCGACGTCGAGGTCGAGGTCGCCCGTGCCGTCGGCGGCCCGCCTGACGTGCAGCACGAGCGTGGCCGGCTCGTCGACGAGGTGGACCGGACCGGTGACGCCCTCGCCGGGCAGGATCTCGATGCCGGCGGCACGCGCCTCGCGCAGCAGCGGCCACACCTCCGGGCTGGCGTCGAGCGAGAGCGGAGGCGTGGCGGAGAAGTAGGTGGTGCCGCCCGAGCCGTGCCGGGCGACGTCGTGCAGCCGGCCCATGATGCGCTCGTGCTCGGGCAGGAAGCGGATGCCGGGGCGCCACTGGGGCAGGGCGTCGTGCCACGACAGGGTGCGGTGCCACGTGCCGGCGCGGGTCCAGCGCGTGGGGCGCAGGCCGTAGCTCAGCTCGGGCACGCCGCGACGGCCGCGCTGGTCTCGGTAGACGGTGTCGACGAAGACCCCAGCGGGCATGAGGTCACCGCGCGGCTCGGGGCGGGTCGGCGCCGCCTCGGCCTCGACCTGGCGTGGCCGGATGTGCCCGAGCACGTCGGCCCAGTGCGGGGGCACGGCGACACCGGGCGAGGTGACCGCCTGCACAGCCACAGCGGCGTCGGTGGCCACCGCCTCGTTCTCGTCGGGCGGCCCGAGCGCCACGCCGTGCGCGACGTCGCGAGCCGTCAGCATCAGCGCGACGACGTGCTTGCAGTCGCTGCCGACCGGACAGCTGCACCGGCCGCTCCACAGGTGCGAGCGGCCCTTCGGGTGCGGCCGCGCCTCGATGATCGTCTGGTAGGTCGTCTGGTGCTCGCCGGAACCGCTGCCCTCGATGGTGCCGAGGAGCATCAGGCCGTCGGGCCGCGTGGCGAGCGAGCGCACCCGGCGCTCGGCGGCATACGCCTGACCACGGTCGAAGGTGCGCGTGCCGACCTGCTGCGCGATGTCGGGGTCGGTGACGTCACCGACCCACGTCGCCCGCCCCACGCTCCATGCCACCTCTGAACTCTACGTGCGGGCGCCGACACCGCCCGCGCTCGTCCACAGGGTCGGGCAGGATGGGGCCATGCCCGGCACTCCCGACCCGCGAGACGCCAGAGACCTGACCCTCGCGGACTTCCCGGTCCACCGGCGGGTCACGACCCGGTGGTCGGACAACGACATGTACGGCCACCTCAACAACGCCGTCTACTACGAGCTGTTCGACTCCGCCATCAACGGCTGGCAGGCCGACCACGTGGCCATCGACCCGCTGACCGACGCGACCCAGGGTGTGGTCGCCGAGTCTGGCTGCGCCTTCTACGCCGAGGTCGCCTTCCCGGCGCCGCTCGTCGTCGGCATCCGGGTGACGCGCATCGGCACGAGCAGCGTCACCTACCAGCTGGGCCTCTTCGTCGACCCCGAGCGCACCGCCAGGAGCGGTGTGGCACCCGACCCCGCCATCAAGGCGCTCGGACACTGGGTGCACGTCGAGATCGACGCCGCGACCCGTCGCTCCACCCCGATCCCCGACCACCTCCGCCGCCTCATGGAGACCGCGGTGGTGCCCGTGCCGGCATGACCGACCCGCTCGACCCCCTCGACGAGACGTGGGAGGCCTGGACCGCTCGGGTGGCGGCCGACCTCGCCGCGCTCGCAGACGACGAGTGGGTGACCCTCACCGTGCACGTGCAGTCCCGGGCATCGAGAACGTATGCCGCAGAACAAGATCGGGCTCACGCGACCGGGCACGGGTGGCGTCGCGTCTTCAGCCACCCGCCGACCCGCCCGGCGGCGGTGCCCGACGTCTTCGTCCAGGCCCGACGGCTCGGCGACGTCGTCGCGCTGGAGTGCATCGCCGACACGGAGTTCGAGGGACTCACCGACCTGACGCACGCGCAGCACCGGGCACTCATCGAGCTCGGTTGGCAGGCGGACGAGTTCCCCGACCTCAGCCGCACGTTCGCGGCCGACGAGGCTGCTGCCGCGCAGCTGCTGCGGGCGAGTCTCGAGGGCGTGCTCGGGGCGGGGTCACCGTCCGACGTCGACGTCCGGCGGGCGACGAAGCGCTAGCCGGTCAGCGACCCTGCGCGACGCGCCGGGCCGCCCGCTTCATCACCGCCGTGTAGGCGGGGCGCATGAATCGCTTTGCCCGCCAGGCGATCTGACCGTCACGGTCGGTGATGATGACGTCCTTGCGGGCGTCGATGCCACGGATGACGACGGCTGCCACCTCGTCGGCCGATCGTCTGGAGCCGCTCACCAGCTTCTTGCCGGCGTCCTCCATCTCGGTGTCGGCGCCCTGGAAGGAGGCGCCGAGGTTGGTGCGGAAGAACGACGGGCAGACGACCGAGACGGCGACACCGTGCGGCGCGAGCTCGTGCGAAAGCGTCTCGCTGAGCGCCACGACCCCGGCCTTGACCGTGTTGTAGGCGGACATGCCGGGCGCGTGCACGAGCCCGGCGAGCGAGGCCGTGTTGACGATGTGGCCGCTGCGCTGCTGCTTGAGGAGCGGCGTGAAGGTGCGGCAGCCGCGCACGACGCCGAGCAGGTTGATGTCGACGATCCAGTGCCACTCGTCCATCGTCGCCACGTCGATGCGGCCCCCGGCGGCGACGCCGGCGTTGTTGACGAGCAGGTCGAGCCCACCCCAGGTCCCGCGCACGTGAGCGAGCGCCGCTGCCCACGCGTCGTCGCTGCGCACGTCGAGCGCGAGGTAGCCGGCGGACGGCGGCAGCACGTCGGGCCGCTCGGCCGACACGTCGGTCGCGAGCACG
>JABFXB010000532.1 GCA_013361975.1 Dermatophilaceae bacterium | reverse complement strand
AGGTCGACGTCGTTGGCCGACCACGCGGCCGAGAGCAGGACCACCTTGGACATGAGGTTGAGCCAGAAGAGCAGGCCGACGGCCACCGCGACGGCCCCCAGCAGCGGGTTGGCGCTGGCACGGCCGATGAGGAAGCCACCGAAGAGCTTGAGCACGGTGAGGATCACGGCGCCGAGCAGTGCGCCCTGGCGCACGTTGTGCATCGGCAGCGGCACGCCCGAGAGCAGCCGCAGCAGCACCACGAGGATGACGAAGTCGAAGGCGACACCCAGCATCAGGCCGACCGCGCCGATGAGCAGCCCGTTGCCGTCGAGGCCGACCCAGCCCGCGACGCGCTCGGCCAGGCCGCCGATGACGCTCGTGAGGATCGCGGAGACGGCGATGGCCAGCCCCAGGGTCACGAGGACGAAGAGGTCGTGCGCCTTGGTGCGCACCGCGTTGCCGGTGGAGGCCTCCAGACCGAACACGCCGCGTATGCCGGTGCGCAGCGCCCCGACCCAGCCGAGCCCGGCGAGCAGCAGCGTCACGAACGACACGACGCCGGTGACGGTGAGGGTGAGGCTGGCCGGCGCCGCGACGCTGATGATCCCGTCGGGGTGGCTCGGCGTCTTCACCATGCCGGGCAGCAGACCGTTGAGCGACTCGGCGATGGTGGCGACGAGGTCGGGCCGACCCTGCAGCACGAAGCCGAAGATCGCGAACGCCAGGGCCAGCGCGGGGAAGACGGAGAAGAACGCGAAGTAGCCGACGCCCGCCGCGAGGAGGTCACCGTTGGCGTTGCCATAGCGCTGCCAGGCGGAGTACGCGCTGGTGGACTTGAGCCGGTCGATCATGCGCGTCAGCGTGGCCGGCATCGTCAGCCTCCTGAGAGCTCGAAGGTGTGGACGGGGCGCCACACCTCGTCCGTACCCTGCTCGTAGAGGTGGAAGGCGTCGACCGTGAAGGCGACGGAGTAGCCGGCCAGCTCCTCGAAGGCGCGGTCCATGGCCTCGGGCGTCACGTTGTGCGCCACGGTGACGTGCGGGTGGTAGTAGAAGTCGAGGTCACGGCTCACGGGCCCGGAGCGGAGCGACACCTCGAGCGACTCGCAGTTGGACACGCCCCGGGCGACCTGGATGAACACGACGTCCGACAGCGGCCGGAACGTGCCGGTGCCGCGCAGCACGACGTCGAAGGAGTCGTGCGAGGCGGCCACCTGGGCGCAGTGACGGCGGAAGGCGGCGTACGACTCCTCGTCGACCTCGGTGGGCGGCAGCAACGTGATGTGGGCGGGGATCTTGCGGGCCTGCGGGTCGCCGAAGTCGGCCCGGCGGCCCTGGAGGTAGTCACCGTGCGGGGCCGGGATCGGGATCGAGACACCGATCGTGGTCTGGCGCGCAACACTCACGACCCCGACCGTACCGAACTCGTCCGCCAGCCGAACGGCGTGGGTCCCGTGGGTCGGTCGCGAGCCTGCCCACGACGGGAACCACGCGACTCCGGGACCGCCAGCCGGCCCGCAGCTACGCTGGCGCCGATGCCCACGCTGCCGCCGGAGCCGCTCCGGGTCCTGCTCATGAGTGCCGTGTCGGGCGTGGACCCGCACTCGGGCGACGTCACCTACACCGAGCAGCTGCTCGCCAGCCCTCCCCCGGGGGTCGAGTACACGACCTACGACCGCGCCGTCGCCGAGGGCACCCTGCGAGAGGTGGGTTCGCGGGCCGACCTGACGACGTCGCTCCGGCAGCGCCGAGTCGGGCGGTCCACCCGGTCCCTGGGAGCCGCCGCCCTGCGGAGGGCGGAGTCGAGGATCCGCCGCACCGGCCGGGCCTTCCGAGAGCCCATCCGCGTCCTCGAGGCGAGCCCGACGGCGTTCGACCTCGTGCACGTGCACGTCTTCAGCACGCGGTTCGTCGGTGCCTCGCCCCCCGTGGTGATGAGTGCTGGCGGCCCCCTCGAGTGGGTGTACGGCGACGCGTGGGGGTGGCCGTCCGACCGCGTTCGCAACGCGAACCGCTTCGACTCTGGGCTCGCGGCCGCCCTGGACGCGACCCTGCACGCTCGTCGCCTGGGCCGGGCCCGCAGGTTCGTCGCCTTCTCGCACCATCTCCGGTCGTGGATGATCGAGCGCGGCGTGGACGCCTCACGCGTCGACGTGGTCCCCAACTACCTCGACCCTCCGCAGACGGCCGGTCCGACGAGACCCCGCGACCGGGTGCCGCGACGCCTCGGTTTCGTCGCCAAGGAGTTCCGGGCCAAGGGCGGCCCCGAGGTCGTGGCCGCCTTCGAGCTGCTGCGCCGTGAACGACCCGATCTCGAGCTCGTCGTCATCGGGAGTCCGAGGCCGGCAGGCCTCTCCCTGCCCGAGTCCGTGGACTGGCGGCCGTTCGTGCCGCGTTCCGAGCTGCTCTCGTCGGTGCTGCCGAGCATCGACGTCCTGCTGCACCCGTCACACGTCGACGGGCTGCCGTATGCCCCGATGGAGGCTTTGGCCCTCGGGATCCCGGTCGTGGTGTCCGACTACCGCGCCCTCCCCGAGCTCGCCCGGGACGGTGCGGGCCGCGTATGCCGTCTCGGAGACGTGTCCGGCCTCGCCGACGCCACGCGGGACCTGCTCGCGCCCGACGCCCACGCGCATGCGCGAGCGTCGGCGTCGCGGCTCTTCGCGACCGCCTTCTCGTCCGAGACGCAGGCGCCGGCGCTCAGGCGGGCCTACGACCACGCTCTGGGCGCAGAGTGGCCGGCGATGCGACCGTGACGCCGCGCCCGCGCGTCAGGGTCGGTGCGACGACCTGAGGAGACCGACCTTGTCGTAGACGCGCCGGACGGTCGCCTCGGCCACCTCGCGGGCCTTCTCGGCGCCGTCGGCGAGGATGCGGTCGAGCTCGGCCGGGTCGGCCATGAGCTCGAGCGTGCGGGTGCGGAACGGGGTGACCGCCTCGACGACGACCTCGGCGACGTCCTTCTTCAGGTCGCCGTAGCCCTTGCCGTCGTACTGCTCCTCGAGGATCGCGACCGGGGTGCCCGAGAGCGCGGAGTGGATGGAGAGCAGGTTGGAGATGCCGGGCTTGTTCTCCTCGTCGAACCTGATCTCGCGCTCGGCGTCGGTCACGGCCGAGCGGATCTTCTTCGCGATGCGCGACGGCTCGTCGAGCAGGCTGACCAGGCCCGCGTCCGAGGCCGCGGACTTGCTCATCTTCGCCGTCGGCTCCTGGAGGTCCTGGATCTTGGCCGTGGCCTTCATGATGTGCGGCTCGGGCACGACGAGCGTCTCGCCGAAACGCTGGTTGAAGCGGCCGGCCAGGTCGCGCGACAGCTCGAGGTGCTGGCGCTGGTCCTCGCCGACCGGCACGACGTTCGCGTCGTAGATGAGGATGTCGGCGGCCTGCAGCACGGGGTAGGCGAAGAGTCCGACGTTGGTGTTGGTGCCCTTGGCCGACTTGTCCTTGAACTGGGTCATGCGGCTCGCCTCGCCGAAACCGGTGAGGGTGCCGAGCACCCAGTAGAGCTCGGTGTGCTGGGCGATGTGGCTCTGGACGAAGAGCGTCGAGCGGGCAGGGTCGACGCCGCCGGCGATGAACTGGGCGGCCGTGACGCGGGTGCGCTCGCGCAGCACCTCCGGCTCGGGGGCGACGGTCAGCGCGTGCAGGTCGGCGACGAAGTAGTACGCGTCGTGCGTCTCCTGCAGCCGCACCCACTCGACCAGCGCGCCGATGTAGTTGCCGAGGTGGAGCGAGTCGCTGGTCGGCTGCATGCCCGAGAGGCTGCGGGGCGTGGCGGTCGGGACGGAGGGCGTCGAGGACATGGCTGCATTCTGGCCCATCCCGCGGCCGGGCCCCCAACCGACCTCGCCCCGTCAGGCGGGGGCGTGGCGCTCGAGTGCGGTGAGGTCGTAGTCCACCACGACGGGGGCGTGGTCGCTCCACCGCTCGGCATACGTGGGGGCACGGTCGACGTACGCGTGCCGGGCGGTCGCGGACAGCCGTCGGCTGGCGAGCTGGTAGTCGATGCGCCAGCCGGCGTCGTTGTCGAAGGCCTTGCCGCGCCACGACCACCACGAGTACGGGCCGGCGACATCCCCCGCGTGGCGCCGCTGGACGTCGACCCACGCGTCGTCCTCGAACCAGCGGTCGAGGTAGGCACGCTCCTCGGGCAGGAAGCCGCTCTTCCTGAGGTTGCCCTTCCAGTTCTTGAGGTCGGCCTCGCGGTGCGCGATGTTGAGGTCGCCGGTGACGACCATGGCCGCGCCGTCGGCAGCGGCCCGGTCGAGCCGACGCGTGATGGCGTCGAGGAAGGCGTACTTCACGACCTGCCGCTCGGTGTCGGCCTCACCGGTGTGGACGTACGCCGACACGACCGTGAGGGGACCGCCCTCGGTCACGAGATCGGCCTCCACCCACCGCCCCTCGTCGCCGAACTCGCCGTCGATGCCGACGCGTACGGCCGTGTGCGGGTCGCGTGACACCACGGCGACTCCCGCACGACCCCTGGCACCGCCCTCCGTGTGGGCCACCGACCAGTGGGCGAGGCCCGCGTCGGCCAGGACCTTGCCGAGCTCTACGTCGTCGGCCCGTACTTCCTGCAGCGTCAGCACGTCGGGCCGTGCCAGCGCGAGCCACTGCACCATGCCCCGTCGGGCGGCCGCCCGGATGCCGTTGACGTTGGCCGTGATGACGCGCATGCGCCGATTGTGCAGGAGCCGGCACGGACGACGAGACGCACCCCGCCAACTCGGCGGAGCGCGTCTCGGTGCTCGTGGGTCTCAGGGACCCGAGGTGGCGTGTGGCGGGTCGCCCACCGGCTGGCTCCCGATGGCGCCGTTGCCCGTGCCGCACGGGTTGAGGTTCGTCCCGACGATGGTGCCGCCCGAGACGCTGTCGGAGACGCTGGAGGACCCGAAGGAATACGTGAAGAACAGCGTCGCGGTGCCGTTGGCGCTGTCAGAGAACTCACCGGCATCGACGTACATGCACCTGGAGAGCCCGGCAGCCACGGTGAAGGAGGTGGCGAAGTGCCCTCCCTCCGACACGTTCGCCTGCATTCCCACGTCGTTGATGACGAGGTTGCCCAGGCTCACCGTGATGGGCGACAACGTGGTGTTCTTGAAGCAGAAGACCGCGTGGTAGTACTTCGGTTTGCCCGAGTGCTTGCAGAAGGTGCCCGGCTCGAAGGACGGCACGATGGGCGCGGAGGCTGCTGCCGTCGGGGCGGCCGCAGCCACCATCACCGCCGGTGTCGCCCACGCGGCACCCTTGACGACCGCGCGGCGACGGACCTTGGGCGCAGCACTGCTATCGGTTTGAGTCATGTGGTTCCCCCCACGAAAGTGTGTCTCAGTTCCCCCCGAGACTCTCGAACTGTATCGCCTCGCAAGGGAGCGAAAGGGGGAATCCCCCTGCCGATCAACAGGTCTGGACAAACTCACCCTCCGCGCAGACCCAAATGTCGGGGTTTGTCAGAAAGGTCCGCGCCGCGGGCCTGCGCGATCCCTTGGATCTCGGGGTTCTGGACGGACCTGCTCGTTACACTCGCGCTGTGCCGGATGCCCTCGTCGTCGTCGTCCCCGCACTCCTGGCGGCCGTCCTGCTCCTCAGCGGCGTCACCAAGCTCGGCGACGGTGACCGGCTGGCCGCCTGGCGAGACCTCGGCGTCCCCGCAGGACTCCGACGTCAGGCCCTGGCGACCGCCCACCCGTACGTCGAGATCCTCCTCGCGGTCGCGCTGCTGCTCACCGGAGGCGCCGTGCACGTCGTGGCAGCCGCGCTCGTGCTGGCGCTCATGCTGGCGTATGCCGCCCTGGTGGCCGCCGCGCTGCGCCGCCCCGGAACCGTCGGGTGCAGCTGCTTCGGCGCACGCCGATCCGCTCCGGTGACCCGGACCACGTGGTGGCGCAACGTGTGGCTCAGCCTGCTGGCCGCCGGAGGCCTGGCCGTCGCGGCGCTGGACGACCGGTCGGCGCCGGCCGCGCTCACGGCGTCCGGCACGTGGTGGCTGGCGGGGGCGATTGCCGTCGCGGTGACGGTGGCGCTCGTGCTCCCGGGCCACACGGCGACGGCACCTGCGCAGCCGGCCCACGCTCTCGTGGAGGGCGAGACGGGTGAGGAGCTCGACTACCTCCGCACGCGCACCCCGGACGTGCCCGTCACCCTCGCGGACGGGACGACGGCGACCCTGCGCGAGCTGAGCTCCGAGCGTGCCGTCCTGCTGCTCGAGGTCTCGCAGTCGTGCGGCGGCTGCGTCGAGGTCATCCGCTCGATCCCCCACTGGAGAGAACGGCTTCCCGAGGTCGACGTGCGTGTGCTGGTCACCGCGCCGCCGGAAGGCAGTGCCCTCACCTCGACGGACGAGCCGCAGTCCGTGCACGACAGCCCGTTCCACGTCTCGCGCTCGTTCGGCTACGGCATGACCCCCGCGGCGGTGCTCCTCGGCGCCGACGGGCTGCTGGCGGGCGGCCCGGTGGTCGGTGATGCAGCCATCCGCGAGCTCGTCGCCGAGATCGACGCGGAGCTGCACACCGAGCCGCACACCGAGCCGCACACCGAGCCGC
>JABFXB010000203.1 GCA_013361975.1 Dermatophilaceae bacterium | reverse complement strand
GAGCGACAGAACGCGGAGGGTCCCGATGGGCCACTACAAGAGCAATGTGCGCGACCTCGAGTTCAACCTCTTCGAGGTGTTCAACCGTCAGGACGTCCTCGGACAGGGCATCTACGCCGACGTCGACGTCGACGCGGCGAAGGACATCCTCCGCGAGGTCTCGCGCCTCGCCGAGAACGAGCTGGCCGACAGCCTCCTCGACAGCGATCGCAACCCGCCCGTCTACGACGCCGCTTCGCAGACCGTGACGATGCCCGACTCGTTCAAGAAGTCGTTCAAGGCGTACGTCGACGGCGACTGGGGCAACCTCGACGTGCCGGCCGAGCTCGGCGGCATGGTCGTGCCGGCGTCGCTGCGCTGGTCCGTTGCCGAGATGGTCTGCGGCGCCAACCCCGCCATCCACATGTTCACGGCGAGCTACTCCTTCGCCAACCTGCTCTGGCACCTGGGCACCGACGACCAGAAGAAGCTCGCCAAGCACATCGTCGACAAGGCCTGGCACACGACGATGGTGCTCACCGAGCCCGACGCCGGCTCCGACGTCGGCGCCGGCCGCACCAAGGCCGTGCAGCAGCCCGACGGCACGTGGCACATCACGGGCGTCAAGCGCTTCATCACCTCGGCCGAGTCCGACATGGTCGACAACGTCGTGCACTACGTCCTCGCGCGGCCCGAGGGGGCCGGGCCTGGCACCAAGGGCCTGTCGCTCTTCATCGTGCCGAAGTTCCACGTCGACCTCGAGACCGGTGAGCTCGGCGAGCGCAACGGCGCCTACGTGACCAACGTCGAGCACAAGATGGGCCTCAAGGTCAGCACGACCTGCGAGGTCACCTTCGGCGAGCACGAGCCGGCCGTGGGAACCCTCCTCGGCGACGTCCACGACGGCATCGCGCAGATGTTCAAGGTCATCGAGAACGCGCGGATGTTCGTCGGCACCAAGGCGATCGCCACCCTGTCCACCGGCTACCTCAACGCGCTCGAGTACGCCAAGGAGCGCGTCCAGGGCGCCGACCTCACGCAGATGACCGACAAGTCGGCCCCCCGCGTCACGATCACCCACCACCCCGACGTGCGCCGCTCGCTGATGTTGCAGAAGGCGTACGCCGAGGGCCTGCGCGCGCTCGTCGTCTACACCGCGAGCCAGCAGGACGCCGTCAACCAGGCCCAGGCGGGCAACCCGGCGGCGCCGCTGGAGAAGGGCTCCGACGCCGAGCTGGCCAACAAGATCAGCGACCTCATGCTGCCGATCGTCAAGGGCCTCGGCTCCGAGCGCGCCTGGGTGCTGCTCGGCACCGAGTCGCTCCAGACCTACGGCGGCTCGGGCTTCCTGCAGGACTACCCGATCGAGCAGTACGTCCGCGACGCGAAGATCGACACGCTCTACGAGGGCACCACCGCCATCCAGGGTCTCGACTTCTTCTTCCGCAAGATCGTCCGCGACAAGGGGCAGGCCCTGCAGCACGTGGCCGGGCAGATCCAGGAGTTCGCCAAGGACCTCGGCGGCTCGCTCGACACCGAACGCGAGCTGCTCGGCAAGGCGCTCGAGGACATCCAGGGGATCGTCGGCTCCATGATCGGCACGCTCATGCAGAGCGACCCGCGCACGGGTGGCGACGTCGCGAACCTCTACAAGGTCGGCCAGAACACGACCCGGCTGCTGCTGTCTGCCGGTGACCTCGTCGTCGGCTGGCTCCTGCTGCGCCAGGCCGAGGTGGCGCACGCCGCCCTCGACGGCGGCGCCACGGGCAGGGACGCCGACTTCTACCGCGGCAAGGTGGCTGCGGCGTCGTTCTACGCCAAGAACGTCCTGCCCAAGATCGCGGCCGAGCGCGCCATCGCCGAGGCCACCGACAACGACCTCATGGACGTCCCCGAGTCCGCCTTCTGACCCCCAGACCCCCGCAACACACCGAGCAGGTCACAACGCACCGGGATCCGATCCCGGTGCGTTGTGACCTTCTCGGTGTGTTGCTGGTCAGGGGGCGCGCGGGGGGCGCGGGGCGGGGCGGTCAGAGCTTGCGCTGGTAGGCGGGGCAGAGCTCGACGATGCGGAAGCCGAGGTCCTCGTTGATCGAGACCATCCACGTGTTCGTGTCGTCGTTGCCGGTGACGACGCGCTTGCGCTCGGGGTGGTCGGCCTGCATGCGCCGCAGGTTCTCGACCTTGACCGCCATGCCGAGCCGCCGCCCGCGATGTGCCTTGTGCACCAATGTCCCCCACTGCCACGCCACCGACGGCGCACCCGACGGGAGCATCAGGTCGGTGTAGGCGACGACGTCACCACTGGACTCCTCGATCGCCACCGTGGTCAGCCGGACGCGGCCCTGCTTCTCGAAGACCTCGAGGTACTCGCGGTAGCGGGCCGGCGTCAGCGACTCCTCCTCGAACTCGATGTCGCCCGTGGGGGCGTCGACGGCGAGCTGGTTCATCACCGCGCACAGCGACTCCTGCAGCGGCTCGGGGACGCCACCGACGTACGTCTCCAGCCGGTAGGCGCCGGTCCAGCGCGGGCGCGCGTTCTCCGCGTGTCTCGTCAGCAGCTCGTCGTCGACGGGAAGGGCGAGGTGCCGCATGATCTCGGTGTTGCTCAGGTGGTAGCCGTGCTTCTCGGCGAACCGGCGGTAGGGGTGACCGTCAGAGTCGGCCGGCACGTGCAGGTCGGTGACCAGCGTCCGACGCGACTCCTCACGGGCGCGGGCCACGATGCGGTCGACGAGCATCGAACCGGCTCCTCGCCCCCGGTGTGGCGGGTCGACCTGGACGTCGTGCCAGACCATCGACGTGTTGTCGGTCATCGGCAGCCAGATCGTGCCGACGCCGACGAGCTCGTCACCGTCCCAGGCACCCCACATCTCCATCCGCTGCGCCTCGTCGACGTGCCGCCACTCGACGAGCGTCTCTGCGAGAGAGGGCGGTTCGTTCCAGGGCCGCTCGTGTGCCTTGCTCGCCGTGATGACGTCGTACACCCGTGCACACATGTCGTCGTCGTGCACGTCGATGAGGCTGGTGTCCATGCCTCGACGGTAGGGGCGCGGATCCGCCGTGTGCCATCGAGTTTCCAGGCCGGTCTCATTGCGTATGCCGCACTCGTCGGAGCGCCCGTGCGTGACGGAGCGTTCTCTCGATCGGGTGCGTGCGTGACGGAGCGTTCTCTCGATCGGGGATGCGGGTGAGGCGGAGCAGCAGGAGGCCGAGGGCGAGGACGGCGAAGCCGACGGCCGGCACCACGTCGCCGAGGAGGAAGAAGACGGGGCGGTTGCCGAGCACGTCGACGCCGACGATCGAGACGATGAGGATGCCGAAGAAGAGCACGCCGGCCGACACCACCGCGACGGGATCGACCCGATCACGCTGTCGCCGAGGTCCGGCTTCGACCGGGGGGTCGCGACCGGCTCACGCCTCATGGAAGCA
The DNA here is from genome assembly GCA_013361975.1 of Dermatophilaceae bacterium. Taxonomy (GTDB): domain Bacteria; phylum Actinomycetota; class Actinomycetes; order Actinomycetales; family Dermatophilaceae; genus Terrabacter. Next base: position 3,130 of record JABFXB010000203.1, on the reverse strand, counting down.
CGGACGGCGGCCCGCGCAGGTGGGTTTCCCTGCTGCGGGCCGCCGTCGTGGTGTGGCGGGCGGTGCGTCAGACGACGTCGTCGCCGCGCGTGGTGCGCCGCTCGACGACGTCGGGCTCGCCGCGCCGCTCGGTCACGGTGGTGTGCTGCGTGCGCGTGCGCTGTGCGTTCAGGACGAGCGCGAGGATGATCGCGAGGGCGCCGGCGGCCATGAGGATGATCCCGATGGTGTTGCCGGTGCCGCTGCTCATGTTGAGCACGCTCGAGTCGACGTTCGTGAAGTAGAAGATCGCACCGATCACGAGCAGCACGATCCCGAGTCCGATACCCATGAGGTCTCCTTGGTCAGGGCACGCCACAGCGGCGTGCCTGACGTTCACATACCCACCGGACGACAGGCTCAGGCGCCGCGGCGACGCCGGAAGACCAGGGAGACGGCTGCGACGACGAGCATCACGACACCGACACCCACGGCGATCGCGATCTCGTAGTAGAGGTTCCGGGCGGCGAGCCCGTAGGCCGCATCGGCGATGGTGCGCGCGACGGGGGGATCGACGCGGCGCAGCAGCGGCTCGCGCGCCACCATGACCACGAGTGCGAGCGCCAGGGACGTCACGACCCACCCGAGCGCCACGAGGGTCGTCGCCGTACGCCACCGGCGGGCGAGGACTATCGCGAGCAGCCCCAGCGCGGCGACGACGATCGGCGCCCACGGCCCCCAGGCGTCCGCGACCCGGTACGCCTGCTGCGCCCTCTGCAGGTCGCTGGCCTTGGCGACCGGGATCGTCACCACCGGGGCGAACGAGCCGGCACCCTTGACTCCCGCCTGCTCGAGTGTCGCGGTGAGGGCCGGGACGGGGATGGTGAGGCGCACGGCGACGCGGCCCTGCGAGTCGAGCTGGGTGTCGCCCCGGCCCTTCATCACGGCGATGAACTGCGTGTGCACCGCCCTGATGCCTGTGGCCCAGGCGGACGCGACCTGCGGGCTGGCGACGATCGTCGCGGCCTCGGCCCGGATCGGCGCCTCGAGCGTCTTCTCGACGGCCGGCTGGAGCTGGACGGCACCGAGCACACCCTCGACGATGCCGTCGGTGAGCGCCTCCTGCACCTGCGGCTTGCTCACGACCGGTCGCAGCTCGTCGACGAAGACGTCGGTGCGGGTCAGCATCACCGACGCCCAGAAGCCGACGAGCGCGACCGGGAGCAGCACCACGGCCAGCAGGCCGCACAGGCCGGAGAGGAACGAGGGGCCGGCACCCCGGGATCGCTGCTGTGCCACGCCTGCCACCTGTCCCATCGTCGGTGTGCGGGACCGCCCCGGGCCGTTGCCGACCTCGCTAGACCCCGCGGAGGTCGAGAGCCAGTGTCGCAGGGGCGGCTGGGTCGATGACGACGGGGATGCCCCAGTCCTGCTGGAAGAGGTGGCAGGCCGCGTGCTCGGGCACCTCTCCGGTCACCGGGTCGCCGTCGCAGGAGGCGGCCTGCACCGAGATGTGCAGCGTGCCGGTGCCGACGTCGTCGCGCAGGACCAGCCGCCGGGTCAGGCCCTCCGCGCGCCCGGCGCCCTCGACGAGGAGCGCGTCCGGGGTGGCCGAGACGTCGAGCCGCGTCGGGTCACCCCAGCGGTGGTCGAGCTTCTGGCCCGCCGGGGGCACGAAGGTGACCTCGAGGGACACCTCCCCGGCCGGGAGCGGAGTCGAGGGCCGCTGGGTGCGGTGCGCGGGTCCGTCGACCCGCTGCGCGTCGCGTGGGAGGGCGACCCGGGTGAGGCGGTGGGCTGCCGACTCGACCACGACGAGGCGGGTCTCGCCGGAGAGCGGGTCGGCCTCGACCGCGGCGTCGCTCGGCTCGGCGAGACCCTGCGCCAGCGTCGACACCTGGCGCGTGACGGGGTCGAACCGGCGGACGGCGCCGTTGTAGGTGTCGCTGACCGCGACCGACCCGTCGGGCAGCTCGGTGACGCCGAGCGGGTGCTGGAACAGCGCCTCGGCAGCGTCGCCGTCGCGGTGGCCGAAGTCGAAGAGGCCCGTGCCGACGTGCGTCTCGACGACGAGACCACCGTCGGGGTCGACGTGCACCGACCGCAGGGCGGACGTCTCGGAGTCGGCGACCCACACGCGGTCGCCCGAGGCGGAGGTCGCGAGGCCGGACGGCTGGGCGAACCACGCCTCCGGGGCGGGCCCGTCGACGAGCCCCTCGTTGGACGTGCCGCCGACGACCTCGACGGTGCCGTCCGCGAGGGTGCTGCCGGGAGTCCAGGCCCACAGCTGGTGGGTGCCGGCCATCGCGATGACGACCCGGTCGGCGAGCCAGGCGAGGTCCCACGGGGTCGACAGGGCCTGCTGGAGCGCCGGGCCGCCGCCGGTGCGCTCGCGCAGCTGGCTGCCGGTGCCGGCGAGGACGTGGACCGACCCGTCGGAGAAGCGGACTCCCTTGAGCTGGTGGTTGACCGAGTCGGCGACGAGCAGGTCGATGCCGAGGCGCTCGGCCACCTCGGGGCCGGCCAGCAGGACCCCTTGCGGCTCGTTGAGCTCTCCGGCGCCACCCCAGCGGGCGCGCTCGGTCTCGAGGTCGGCCTCGAGGTGGACGACCTGGTGGTTCGACGTGTCGGACACGACGAACGAGCCGTCCGGCAGGGCCACCGCCTTGCCGGGGAAGCGCAGCGCGGTCTCGGGGGCGGGTGGCGGGACGTACGGGTCGTCTCCAGGCTGCAGGGTGCCCTTCGCGCGGTGCTCCTCGATGAGCTCGGCCACGAGGGAGGCGAGTCCCGGCCCGTGCCCTTCCCCCGACATCGAGGCGACGACGTAGCCCTCGGGGTCGACGACGACGAGGGTGGGCCACGCCCGTGCGGCATACGCCCGCCACGTCTCGAGCGCGGGGTCGTCGAGCACGGGGTGGTGGACGGCATACCGCTCGACGGCGGCGGCCAGGGCGTCGGCATCGGCCTCGTGCTCGAACTTCGGCGAGTGCACGCCGATGATCGTCAGTGCGTCGGGGAACTGCTGCTCGACCGGCCGCAGCTCGTCGAGGACGTGGAGGCAGTTGACGCAGCAGAAGGTCCAGAAGTCGAGCACGACCACACGGCCGCGCAGCTCGGCGAGCGAGAGGGACCGGCCGCCCGTGTTGAGCCA
>JABFXB010000389.1 GCA_013361975.1 Dermatophilaceae bacterium | reverse complement strand
GTGAGGATCGTGGTGAGCACGATGTACCAGATCGAGGCGACGATGAGCAGCGGGATCTGCTGGAAGTTGCGCCCGTAGATCAGCTGGGCCGTCGTCAGCAGCTCCGGCAGGCCGATGACCAGGCAGAGAGACGTGAGCTTGAGCATCGACACGAGCTCGTTGGCCGTCGGTGGCACGATCACCCGAGCCGCCTGCGGCAGGATGATGCGCCGGTACGTGAGTCCGGGGCTCATGCTCAGCGCCTCGGCCGCTTCGGTCTGGCCGCGGTCGACCGAGCCGATGCCGGCTCTCACGATCTCGGCCATGTACGCCGCCTCGTTGAGCCCGAGCCCCAGGATGGCAGCGACGAACTGCGTGATGAGGGTGTTGCTCGACACGGTGAAGAAGGCCGGCCCGAACGGCACGCCCAGGCTGATCTGCGGCAGTACCGTCCCGAGGAAGAACCAGAAGAGCAGCTGCACCAGGATCGGAGTGCCACGGAAGAGCCACACGTAGCCACCGGCGACACCACGCAGGATCGGGTTGTCCGACAGGCGCATGATCGCGAGCAGCGTGCCGAGCACGACTCCGATGAGCATGGCGATGGCGGTGAGCTCGACCGTGAGCAGCAGGCCCCGCATGATCGAGCGCTCGAAGAGGTAGCCCATCACGAGGTCGAGCCGCAGCTGCTGGGTCGTGACGACGAAGTTGACGAACATCGCGGCCAGCACGACGAGGACCACCGCCGCCACCCATCGTCCCGGGTGACGGAGCCGGACGATCGGCTCTTCGGCGTGCGACGCCGAGGCGGCGTCGGCGAGATGTGGGCCCACGGGCGCGGGCTGCCCAGCCATCAGGTCACTTCCCGGTATTGAGCGGGGCTCCGGGCAGGGCCTGCGCCTGGAGGTTCCACTTGGCCAGCAGCGCGTCGTAGGCCCCGGACGACTGCACCTTCTTGAGGGCGGCCTGGACGGCGTCTCGCAGCTGGGAGCTCTTCTTCGGCACGACGATGCCCACCGGCAGCGTGCCGAACGGCTTGGCCGGCACCTCGAAGGCGTTGGGCGCCTGCTTGACGTTGTAGGCGAGGGTCAGGTCGAGGGCGACGACCGCGTCAGCGCGACCGGACTGCAGTGCCTGGACCGCGCTGGCCTGGTCAGGGAAGGGCAGCTTCGTCACGGCAGGCTTGCCGGACTTGGTGCACTCCGCGCTGATGTCGTCGACCGACAGGTCGCCGGTGGAGCTCTTCTCGACCGCGGCGCTCTTGCCGCACAGGTCGATCTTGTCCTTGAGGCCCTTCGGGTTGCCCTTGGCCACCATGAAGGCGACTCCGGAGTTGAGGTAGTCGACGAAGTCGACGGTCGCCTGGCGCGACTTCTTGTCGATCATGCTCGTCAGTGACAGGTCGTAGCGGCCCGCGTCGAGACCGCCGATGATGCCGTCGAAGTTCGTGTTCTGGAACTCGAACTTGACCCCCAGAACCTGCCCGAGGGCAGCCGCGAGGTCGGGGTCGAAGCCGAGGGCGGTGGAGTTGTCCGCACCGTAGAACTCCATCGGCGGGAAGCTGATGCCGGAGGCGACCTTGATGGTGCCCGCGCTCTTGATCGAGTCGGGCAGTGTGGCGGCGATCGTCTCGTCCTTGGCCAGGGTCGTGACCGATGCCGAGGCGCCGCCGGAGGAACCGGGAGCCGCGGCGCTCGTGTCTGCCGCGGGCGCAGCGCAACCAGCGGCGAGGGCGACGGCGGCGATGGGACCCACCACTGCGAGGTGTCGAAGCTGCATGATCATCTCTCCATTGAGTTTCATGTGACACAACAAAGGTTGTGTGATGAGGATGTTGCCCGGCATGATGTGCTGTCAAGAGGCCACGGCGATTTCCCACCCGGCGAGTGCCCGGGCGGCGCGAAGGAGAACTGCACATGCGACCGGTTCCCGTCTCCCCGACGAGCGACGGGGCGCGCATCGGCGCCCGCCTGAGGGCAGCGCGCCAGGCGAACGGCTACACGCTCGACCAGCTCGCCGCGGCCAGCGGCCTCACGAAAGGCTTTCTCAGCCGGGTCGAACGAGACGAGACATCCCTGAGCGTGACCTCCCTCATCACTCTGTGCGAGGTCATGAGCATCGAGGTGGGTTCGCTGTTCAGCGCGCCCGAGGTCGACCTCGTCAGCCACGAGACGGCGCCGGCCATCAACCTCGGTGGCAGCGGCGTCGTCGAACGGCTCATGACGCCACGGGGTCAGTCGCGCGTGCAGCTGGTTCGCAGCAGCGCGGAGCCCGGGGCGTCAGGTGGCACAGACCTCTACACCATCAACTGTGCGGTCGAGGTGCTCTACGTGCTCGAGGGCACCATCGACCTGGTCTTCGCCGACCACCGAGAGCAGCTGACGGCCGGGACGGCTGCGACCTTCCCCGGCGGCGAGCCGCACACCTGGCACAACGTCAGCACGTCAGTCGGCGCCGAGATGCTCTGGGTGCTGTCGCCGGCGCCTTGGAGCGGCAGCTCGTGATGGTGCCGAGTGCGGGGCCCCGAGCACGACGGGGCTCCATGAGCTGAGGCACGACCGTCCCCACTGCCGCCGATGGAGTCCTCCGGAACTTGGCGGACCATTCGGGGACCAACGGCAAGGTCTGATCGCATCACCGCAGTTCAGAGGCCATGGTGGATGAGTCGGCCGATACGCCGGGTTCTGTTCCGCGCCTCCGTTACCAGCGGCGCGGCGACGGCCATCCATCTGGGCCGACCATTGCTGGCCGGCTCGAGCGTCCTACCCGCGCACTCGACCGGGCCGGCCTCCTCGACGCCCGAGGGCGTCGTTCGTACGCTGTCTGGACTTGCTCCGGGTGGGGTTTACCGAGCCGCTCCAGTCACCTGGAGCGCTGGTGGTCTCTTACACCACCGTTTCACCCTTACCGGCTGCCGAGGCTGCCGGCGGTCTGTTCTCTGTGGCACTGTCCCGCGGGTCACCCCGGGTGGCTGTTGGCCACCACCCTGCCCTGTGGAGCCCGGACGTTCCTCGGCAGGGCCGAGGCCCTGACGCGACCGTCTGGCCGACTCATCCGCGCACCAGCATAGGGCTCGTGGGTCGGGTGCGCCGAACCCGGCGACGGCGCCCCGACGGGCGCAGCGGCCGAGGCGTCAGACCATGCGCCTGAACGCGAGCAGGGCGACGTCGTCGTGGCGGTCGGGGTCGGTGACCGCCTCGGCCAGGCCGTGGAGCACGTCGTCGAGGTCGGTCTCGTCGGTGACCCCTCCGAGCATCTCGTCGGCAGCGGTCTGCAGCCGCTTGAGGCCGATGTCGATGCTCTCGCCGCGGCGCTCGACGAGCCCGTCGGTGTAGAGCAGCAGCACGTCACCGACGGGGAAGGGAACGCGAGCCGCGGGCCGCTGAACGATGCCGATGCCGTGGACTGGCGAGCCCTCCTCGACGACGTAGCGGCTGGACCCGCCCTGCAGCAGCAGGGGCGGTGGGTGCCCGGCGACGACCGTCGAGACCTTGCCGTGCGCCGGGTCGAAGAGGGCGTATGCCGCCGACGCCATCGGCGTGGGCGGCTGGTGCGACATCAGGCGGTCGATGGCTGTGGCGAGAGCGGCTGGTTCGGGGTCCTGGGTGACGAGAACTCTCGTGGCAGAACGCATACGGGAGCCGGCGACGGCGGCGTCGACGCCTCGTCCCATGACGTCCCCGACGAAGGCGAAGACCCGCCCGTCGGCGAGGGTGCTCACGTCGAAGTAGTCGCCGCCCACGTCGGTGCGTCCCGCCTGCCGGTACACCATGCCGACCTGCCACCCCGGCACGTCGGGCAGGTCGTGCGGCAACAGGGTCGCCTGGAGCACCGAGGCCACCCGCCGTGTCTGGGAGTAGAGGTCGGCGTTGTCGATGGCGAGACCGGCACGGCGGGCGAGGTCCTCGGCGAACGCCACGTCGTCGGAGGTGTAGCGCCGACCCGACTCGGCGGCGACGAAGGTGAGCACCCCGATGACGCGATCGTTGGTGCGCAGCGGGACGGACATCGCGCTCTGAAGGCCCAGCTCGCGCGCGACCCGCAGGTGCTCCTCGTCGCGCGCCGCGGCCACGAGCATCTCGTCCGTGACCTCCTCGATGAGCAGGCTCTTGCCGGTGCGCGCCACGTCGGCTGCCCCACCGGGACGGTTCGGGTCGGGCGGCCACCGGGTCTCGAGGTCCTTGGCCATCTGCACCTTGGCCGGGTCGACGTGCGCCACGGCGAGGGTGCGCAGCACCCCGTCGTCCATCATCTGCACCGAGCACCAGTCGGCGTGGGTGGGCACTGCGAGGGAGGCGACCTGGCGCAACGTCTGCCGGTAGTCGAGCGACTCGGCGAGAGCCTGCGACGCGTTCGCGAGGAACTCGAGGCGGGCGGCGCGGTCGGCGCTCTCGGCCTCGGCACGCAGCCGCAGCATCGTCTGGGCGCACATGTCCGTGAGGAACTGCAGCACGGAGAGCTCGTCCGAGTCGAGCTGACCGTGCTCGCCGTCGAACCGGAAGCCCACGGCGCCCACGGCCTCGCCGCTCGTCGGCGACACCAGCGGCAACGCCACCGTGAACCGCTCCGCGGCGTCCTCGAGCTCGGGGTAGCGCTCGAGCAGCTCGGCGACGTTCGTCACGACGACGGGCTCTCGGGTGCGCACGGCGTCGGTGATCGGCATCGACGTCCGGATGTCGAACGACGACCACTGGCTCACCATGTCGGGGGTCAGCCCGTGCGTGCCGATGGTCCGGAGCCGATGGCGTCCTTCCCGCACGGCGAGCACGGCACGCGAGGCACCCATCACGGCGGACGCGCGCTGCGTGATGGTCTCGGTGAGGTCGTCCATGGTGACGGCGCTCGCGAGATCGGCGGCCATGCGCCCGAGCTCGACGAGGCGGCGGGCGAGGGTCGACGACGCCTCGTTGCCGCCGTCCAGCGCCGTCGCGTTCATGGCGTCATCCTGACACCACCGGGGCCTTGACGTCCCACAGATGCCTCATCGGTGGCACGATGGCAACGTGGGAGGGCCGACGATCACCGGCGGGAGCGAGCTCAGCCGTGTCGAGTTCGGGCCGGAGGACCTGCGGCTCGTGCGTGAGGCCGTGCGTTCGGCCGCCGACCAGCACGTGCCCGAGCGGGCGGCCGACGCCATACTGGCGGTGCACGAGCTGGCCGTCAACAGCATCATCCACGGGGGCGGTCACGGCGTGCTGCGCATCGACCGCACCGCCGACTCGCTCGTCTTCACGGTCGAGGACTCCGACGGCACGTCCTCCAAGCCGGAGATCAGCGAACCTGCGGGCCAGGCGACCAGCGGCCGCGGCCTGCTCATCGCCCAGCGACTCAGCGACCGCCTGACGATCGAGTCACCGCCCGGACACACACGCGTACGCCTCCACCTGACGCTGGAGCCCGTGGCCGCCGGACGCGCCTGAGCGGCACTGCTCCCGGGCGTCACGCGCTCGGCCCCCGGCGGGCTCAGGCCAGCGCCGCCCCGCCGTTGGGCGAGACCTCGTCCAGCTCGGTGCTGATGTCGAGCACCTGGCCGAGGTTCATCAGCTCCATCAGGCGCAGCGTCACGCCAGCGCACACGAGGCGCAGGTGCCCGCCGGCATCGCTCACCCGGTGATAGAGGCCGATGAGGGCGCCGAGACCGGACGAGTCGAGGAAGGTCACCTCACGCAGGTCGACGACGACCTCGGAGCCGGACGTCGCCTCCAGCGACTCGAACACCCTCCGCGCGTCCGGCACGGTGTAGGTGTCGAGCTCCCCCGTCACGTGCGCCACGAGCACGCCGCCCCTGTCATCGACCGTCACGTTCACCGGCTCCCCCTCCTCGCACGACCATCACCGCCCACGTTAGGCCTCGCGACCTCCCCCGGAAAGGGCAATCGCGTATGCCGTCGCGCGAGCGCGTCGATGTGTGATGCGCGTCACGTCCCCTGCCGGCCGTCAACGAACGCAGCGGCTTGTTCGTCATCACCTGGAGACGACGACGTCGCACGCAGACGAACGCAACCTCCTCCAGGAACATGACGCCACCGCTGACCGAAGATCTGCCCGACCTCCCGACCTCACCGACCGGCACCCCGGGCGCACCAGGCGCCCCGAAAACCTCGGGAACCACCTCCCCCAACGATGCCGCGGCCGACCCCGAGCCCCGGGCCAAGCTCCTCGACCTCTCGCTGACGCAGCTGATCGGCGGATCCATGGCCGCCGCCACGGCAGCCGCCCTCGGGTCGCGCCTCGGCGTGGTGGGCACCATCGCAGGGGCTGCCGTCCTCAGCGTCGTGTCGGCGATCGCCGGCACCGTCTACACGAACTCCATGGCCCGGGCCCGGGACGCCGTCGTACTCGTCCGCTCGCGACGGGGAGTCGTCCCGGGTCGGCCCACGCCGGCAGTCCCACTGCTGGCGGCCTCCCCCATGCTCCGCCGGGGGTGGTCGCGACCGGACCGCCCCACCGGTCGACGGGCCCTGCTGACGGCGGGCGCCGTCTTCGCACTGGCGGCAGCCTTCCTGGCAGGGCTGCAGCTCGCCACGGGTGCGCCGGTGACCGGCACGAACCTCGGAGGCCGCACG
>JABFXB010000376.1 GCA_013361975.1 Dermatophilaceae bacterium | reverse complement strand
GAGCACGTGGCCACGGACGTGGAGCACCGGTGCACTCATGGCCCCGACCCTAGCCGGAGCCGTCCACGAGGTCGGTGAGGATGTCGGCCCAGTGCGCCATGAGCGTGGCGTGGTGCCCGGCGCCCTCGTGCACCACGAGCCGCGACGTCGGCAGGTGGGCGTGCAGCCACCGCGCGTGCTCGAGCCCGACGACGCGGTCGTGGTCGCCGTACCAGAGCGTCACCGGGGCCCGCACCCGGGCGATCTCGACGTCCCACCCTGCGCTGGACGCCAGCGCGTCACGCGAGGCGCCGCGGTATGAGGGGACGCCCGGGCGCCCCGTGGCGGTCCAGGGCTCGAGCACCTCGGGCGACACGAAACCGACACCCTGCCCTGCGGGACGGTGACCGGACGGGAGGTCGCCCGGCGGCCCGTTCCGGGTCGTGGCCGCGTCCTGGAGGGCGATCGCCCGATCCACGTCTCCTGCCAGCGCCGCACGCACGGCGGGCCTTTCGGCGGCGCCGGCGTCGAGCTCCAGCGCCGGGCCGATGCCGGCGACGACCGCGACCGCGCTCACCCGGTCCGCGTGCACCGCGGCCGTCGCGAGCGCGAACGGTCCACCCCCCGAGACGCCGAGGACGGCATACGTCTGGACATCGGCCTCATGCATGACCTCGGCGGCGTCGTCGGCGACGGACGTCAGGGTGGTCGGCGCGTCGGTCGACCCCCCGTAGCCGGGGCGGGAGAACGCGACCAGCCTCACGCCGGTCCGCAGGGCTGCGCCGTCGCCGAGCGCGGCCTGCAGCCGCCCGCCCGGCGTGCCGTGGAAGAAGAGGACCGGGATGCCGCGCGGGTCACCGCCCTGCCACACGTCGAGCCGGCGGCCGTCGGGCAGCCGCACCCGCGACCGGCCGTCGGTGGTGACCACGCCCCCGAGCGTAGGACCTAGGCGATCGAGGCGACCACGGTGAGCGAGACGGCGACCTGCACGGCAGCGGCCACCACCGACGCAGGGTGGAACTCGCGCTCCGTCACGAGCTGGGCCATGTCGCCCGGCGTCACGAGGTCGAGCAGCCGGAACGCGACCGCCTGCAGCACCACCCCGAGCAGGCCGAAGACGATGGTCCAGCCGAGCGCCACCCCGAGCGAGCCGGAGCCGTTGGTCCAGATCGCGGCGAAGACGATGACCCCGAGGCCGACGAAGCCGGCAGCCAGCACGATCGCCGCGTTGACCGACCGTTCGGTCCAGATGTGCGAGCCGAGGTGGCCGGGCGTGAGCAGGTCGAGGGCGGCGTAGCCGAGGCCCAGGACGGCGATGCCGACGACGGCGTAGACGAGGGCGTAGCCGGTGTGGACGAGCAGGTCCATGCAGGGTCTCCAGGGTGTCGGTGGTGTGGCGTGGTGGGCGGGGCAGGACGGCGACAGTGGCTCAGGGCTCGGCGACCCAGACGGCGACCTGCTCGGGGCTCGAGCGGGGAGCGAGCAGGCGGTGCGGCACGAACCGTGCGCGGGTGTTGGTCACGAGGTTGGTCGACTCGCGGATGCCGAGCCCGGCCGGCTTCCCGTCGACGACCCACGTGCCGAGCACCGGCCTGTTGCCGTCGAACTCGGGCAGCGGGGCGTACTGCTGGTAGACCCGCTGCTGCCCGTCGGTGCGCAACCGGGGCGAGCGTTCCGTGCCGTCGGGTCCGACGACGTCGACGCCGTCGCCCTCCCAACCGAAGAGCGGCTTCGAGGCGTAGGCCGTCAGGCCGTGGGGGTGGTCGAAGTACGCCGGCAGGAGGTTGGGGTGGCCGGGGAACATCTCCCACAGCACCGGCAGCAGCGCCTTGGAGCCGGCGAGCAGCTTCCACGGGGGCTCGACCCACTGCGTCGTCGACGCGCCGCCGAGCAGGTAGCCGCCGAACGGCGAGTCGAGCATCCACTCGGTCGGGTACATCTTGAAGCAGTGGGTGATCGGCGCGCCGTGCACGTCGACGAAGCGGCGCTGCCCGTGGTGCCAGCCGATGTCCTCCATCGTGATGCCGAGCGCGACGAGCCCGGCCTCTTGCGCGGTGTCGCGAAGGTAGGCGACGGTGGCCCAGTCCTCGGTCGGCTCGTCCTGCCCGACGGCGAAGTGCACCACGTCGACCCCCGTCCGGGCGCGCATCCGGCGCCAGCCCTCGACGAGCCGCTCGTGCAGCAGGTTCCACTGGTCGCGGGCCGGGTGGAGGTCCTCGAGCCAGAACCACTGGCACACCGCGGCCTCGACGAGTCCGGCGGGGGTGTCGGCGTTGTACTCGAGCAGCTTGGGCGGCCCGTCACCGTCCCACGCGAGGTCGAGGCGGCCGTAGACGGACGTGGCGTCGGGGTCGGACAGCGACGCGGCGAGCCACGCGCCGGCGCCGTCGGGCAGCCCGTGCCGCGCGACGATCCCGGGGTCGTGGGCCATCCGGTGGACGGCGGCGACGGTCATCCGGTGCAGCTCGCCGGTCGCCCGCTCGAGCACCTCGACGTCTGCCTCGGTGAGCTCGTAGCACGCGGACTCGTCCCAGTACGGGACGGTGCCGCCGTCGGCTGCGCGGTCGAGGGCGTACGTGAGGCCCTGCTCCTCGACCGTGCGGAGCCAGCCGTCACGAGGGGCGCTGGGGACGCGGTCCACGGGGCCTCAGCCCCCGACCGAGAAGCCGTGGCCCGAGAAGCCGCCGCGGGTCACGACGCCCCCCTCCGACCTGAAGCCGGTGCCCCAGGACTGCGAGCGGGGCGGGGCGGTGAACGAGCCGCCGGACACCGGGGCACCGACCGCCGGGGCAGCCGTGCCGCGCGGCACGAAGTACCAGCCGCGGCCGCCGTGGAAGCCGGAGCCGTGGTTGCCGTCGCACTGGTCGTCGGCGACCCGGCGCTGGGTCGCCTCGTCGACGCACACCCCGGCGTAGTCGTGGTCGTCGTCCTCGGCTGCGGCGTAGAGGCCGAGGGAGGCGAGCGCCACGGCGCCCACCGTCACGACGGCCGACTTGCGGGTCATGGGCATGCGGGTACGCGTCTCCTCCGGTCCGGGTGGTCCGTGGCAGTCGCCACGGGCAGGGGTGCGACGCGCCGAACGGCCCGCCGGATCCCCGGGTCCGGGGAACCCTATGCCCGGTCCGTCCCGGTCGGGGCACGGCTCGCGGAACGGGCCGCGTCGAGGGACTCAGCCGCGCAGCAGGCGGGGAACAGCCACGACGTCGACCAGGGCCGAGCCGCGCAGCACGGTGATCTCCATCGAGCGGTCGATCGCCTCGTCGAGCAGGATGCGCTGGAGCGACTGCGCGTCGAAGAGCGGCCTGCCGTCCGCGGCCACGACGACGTCACCTCGCATGAGGCCGGCCCGGTCGGCGGGGCTGCCGGGCACGACCTGGGCGATCCGGAGGGCGGTGCGGCGCCCCAGACGGGTGGCGAGCTCGTCGGACACGGGCACCGGAGCGGTGACGAGTCCCAGGTACGCGCGGCGGACGTGACCGTCCTCCACGAGTGCCTCGATGATCCGCCGGGTCGTGGCGTTGACCGGCACCGCGAGCCCGAGCCCGACGCCGGCGACCGCCGTGTTGATCCCGACGACCCGGGCCCGGGAGTCGGCGAGCGCACCGCCGGAGTTGCCCGGGTTGAGGGCGGCGTCGGTCTGGATGACGTCCTCGACGAGGCGCGACGCCGCTCCCGACCTCGTCGGCAGCGACCGCCCGAGGGCGCTGACGACGCCTGCGGTCACGCTGCCCTCGAGCCCGAGCGGGTTGCCGATGGCGACCACGACGTGCCCCACTGCCAGCCGGTCGGCGTCGCCGTACTCCGGCGGGGGCGGAAGCGTGCTCTCGGCGCGGACGACGGCGAGGTCCGACAGCGGGTCCGCGCCGACGACGTGCACGCGTACGGAGGTGCCGTCGGCGAAGTGCGCCGTGCCGCGGTCGACGCCCTCCACGACGTGGGCGTTCGTCAGCAGCAGGCCCTCCTCGGTGAGCACCACGGCCGACCCGCCGCCCTCGACCGTGCCGCCGCGGGTCGGCCGGCTCACGCGCAGGCTGGCCACGGCAGGGGCGAGCCGGCTCGCCACCGAGCTGACGGTGCGCGAGTAGGCGTCGAGAACCTCGTCGTCACCGGGCTCGGGGGCCGGTGGCATCTCGAACGGAGGCATGGCTCCTCCCGGCGTCATCGGCCACGCGACCTGCGCGGCCGTGTTCGTGTCAGCGAGAGCAGCCGCAGCGGCATTCCCCCGGAGCGCCGGGTTCGCCGCAGGCGAACACCCGGCGCTCCGGCGGCGGCGCCGCGCCTCAGCCCTTGCCGAGGAACTTCTCGAAGCCCTTGGGCAGGTTGGCCGGGTCGAAGCCGGCCATCGGGTCGGCGTCGGCGCCCTGCCCGTTCGGGCCGGGGGCACCGAACGCGCTCGCCGCGGACGCGGCACGTCCCGCGGCGGCCTTCTCGGCCGCGGCCCGCTCCTCCGCGGCGCGCTTGGCGGGGTTGCCGCTCTTGCTCTTCTTGCGCTGCGGCTGCTGCTTGCCACGCTTGCCCGAGCCCGGGATGCCGGGCATGCCCGGCAGGCCGCCACCGCCGCCGCGGGCCATCGACTTCATCATCTTCTGGGCCTGGCCGAAGCGCTCGAGCAGCTGGTTGACGTCGGTGACCGTGACGCCCGAGCCCTTGGCGATGCGGGCGCGGCGCGACCCGTTGATCTGCTTCGGGTGGGTGCGCTCGAACGGCGTCATCGAGCGGACCATCGCCTCGACCCGGTCGAACTCGCGGTCGTCGAAGGCGTCGAGCTGCTCACGCATCCCCTGCATGCCCGGCATCATCTTGAGCATCGACTTGAGCGAACCCATCTTCTTGATGGCGTTCATCTGCTGGAGGAAGTCCTCGAAGGTGAAGTCCTCCTCGGCGAGGAACTTGCGCGCCATCTCGTCGGCCTGGCGCTTGTCGAACGCCTTCTCGGCCTGCTCGATCAGGGTGAGCACGTCACCCATGTCGAGGATGCGGCTGGCCATGCGGTCGGGGTGGAACACCTCGAAGTCGGTGACCTTCTCACCGACCGACGCGAACATGATCGGCTCGCCGGTGATCTCGGCGACCGACAGGGCGGCACCACCGCGGGCGTCGCCGTCGAGCTTGGAGAGCACGACGCCGGTGAAGGCGACGCCCTCGTGGAAGGCCTGGGCCGTCTCGACGGCGGCCTGGCCGATCATCGCGTCGATGACGAAGAGCACCTCGTCGGGCGAGATCGCCGTGCGGATGTCGGCCGCCTGCTGCATGAGGTTGGCGTCGACGGCGAGGCGGCCGGCGGTGTCGACGATGACGACGTCGTACTGCTTGGCGCGGGCCTGCTCGATGCCCATGCGCGAGACCGACACGGGGTCACCGAACGAGCGGGTGCCCTCGCCCGAGTCGAGCACGGCGTCGTGCCCGCCCATGTTGCCGCGCTCGGGCGCGAAGACGGGGATGCCGGCGCGCTCACCGACGACCTCGAGCTGGGTGACGGCGTTGGGGCGCTGGAGGTCTGCGGCGACGAGGAGCGGCGTGTGGCCCTGCTCCTTGAGCCACTTGCCGAGCTTGCCGGCGAAGGTCGTCTTTCCGGAGCCCTGCAGGCCGGCCAGCATGATGACGGTGGGCGGCTGCTTCGCGAAGCGGATCGTGCGCGTCTGGCCCCCGAGGATCCCGACGAGCTCCTCCTGCACGATCTTGACGACCTGCTGGGCGGGGTTGAGCGCCTGGCTGACCTCGGCGCCGAGCGCGCGCTCGCGCACGCTGGCGGTGAACCGCTTGACGACGGGCAGCGCCACGTCGGCGTCGAGCAGGGCGAGGCGGATGTCGCGGATCGTCGAGTTGACGTCGGACTCCGAGAGCCGGCCCTTGCCGCGGAGGTTCTTGAACGTCGCGGTCAGCCGGTCAGACAGGGATGCAAACACCCCGCAAGGTTATCCGCTCCCGCGCACGGCTCCGACCCGACGCCCACGCTGCCCGCCGCGCCCCCTGCTTCGCCGCCCGACGAGGTATGCCGTCCGCGCCGTCACGGCGTGGCCTACCGTGGGCGGGTGCCTGACCTCATCGACAAGATCGCGTGGATCCACCTCGAGCAGCGCCGGCTGCTCGTGGCCCGCAACGCCGGACGCGAAAGGTTCTACCTTCCCGGCGGCAAGCGGGAGGCCGGCGAGAGCGACCTCGAGACCCTGGTGCGCGAGCTCGAGGAGGAGCTCACGGTCGTCGTCGACCCGGGCACGGCGGCATACGTCGGTACGTTCGAGGCGCTGGCCGACGCCCGCACCGACGGCCTCGTGGTGCGCCTGACCTGCTACACGGCATCGCACTCCGGCCCGTTCGCGGTGTCACGCGAGATCGACGAGATCACGTGGATCACCTCGGCCGACGGCGACCGGGTCTCGGCGGTCGACCGGCTCGTCCTCGCCCACCTGCGCGACGCCGACCTCATCGACTGACCCCGCCCCTCCTGTTCTACTCGCGGTTCGATGCATCTGGCGGTCACGGGTGACCGCCGGATACGTCGAAGCCGGGGCACAGGTGGGCGGTCAGGGGCCGTCGCAGGTGTCGATGATCATCGCCACGGCCTGCGCGGCCCGGGCCGGGGCGAGCCGGCCACCCCCGAACTCGGTCACGTAGAA
>JABFXB010000122.1 GCA_013361975.1 Dermatophilaceae bacterium | reverse complement strand
GTGAAGTACGCCGACCGCGAGGTCGTCTTCGCCGAGAAGAAGCGGGAGGACCGCATCCGAACCCTCGGCTACGAGGTCGTCAGGCTCACGTGGGACGACCTGCGCGATCCCGAGCGCGTGCGCCGTCTCCTCGTCGCGGCCCTCGCACGCGCTGCGCGCCGCGCTGCGTGAGCGCCCGCACCCTGCGCGACTGCTCGCTGAGCTCACGACTGACACGGCATACCAAGGCAGTCGAGCGGTCGCAGAGCAGTCGGTCACGACGAGGGCACTGGCGGGCAGGTCAGAGGGCCTTGATGATGTCCTCGACCCGCTCCTTGGCGTCGCCGAACAGCATGGCCGAGTTGTCGCGGAAGAAGAGCGGGTTCTGCACCCCTGCGTAGCCGGCGTTCATCGAGCGCTTGAAGACCACGACGTCCTTGGCGTTCCAGACCTCGAGCACGGGCATGCCCGCGATCGGCGACGACGGGTCCTCCGCCGCGGCCGGGTTGACCGTGTCGTTGGCGCCGATGACGAGCACGACGTCCGTCTCGGGGAAGTCGTCATTGATCTCGTCCATCTCGAGCACGATGTCGTAGGGCACCTTCGCCTCGGCGAGCAGCACGTTCATGTGACCCGGGAGGCGGCCGGCGACCGGGTGGATGCCGAAGCGCACGTCGACGCCTCGCTCGCGCAGCTTGGCGGTGAGGTCGGCGACCGGGTACTGCGCCTGCGCGACCGCCATCCCGTAGCCCGGCGTGATGACGACCGACGACGCGTGGGTGAGCAGGTCGGCGACCTCGTCGGCGCTGGTCTCCCGGTGGTCGCCGTAGTCGACGTCGCCGCTCGTCACCGCGCCGTCGGAGCCGAAGCCGCCGGCGATGACCGACACGAACGACCGGTTCATCGCCTTGCACATGATGTAGGAGAGGTAGGCACCGGAGGAGCCGACGAGCGCGCCCGTGACGATGAGCAGGTCGTTGCCGAGCATGAAGCCGGCGGCCGCCGCGGCCCACCCGGAGTAGCTGTTGAGCATCGACACGACGACCGGCATGTCGCCGCCGCCGATCGAGGCGACGAGGTGCCAGCCGAAGGCGAGCGCGATCGCGGTCATGACGGCCAGGGGCACGATCGAGTGCGACACGACGAACCAGACGAGAAGGGTGGCCGACACCACGAGGGCTGCGAGGTTGAGCCAGTGCCGGGCCGGCAGCATCAGCGGCTTGCTCGAGATGCGGGCCGACAGCTTGAGGAACGCCACGATCGACCCGGTGAAGGTGACCGCGCCGATGAACACCCCGAGGAAGATCTCGACGAGGTGCACCCCGTCGGAGCCTTCCGTGCCCGTGGCCAGGAACGTGTTGAAGCCGACCAGCACGGCCGCCGCACCGACGAAGCTGTGCAGCATCGCGATGAGCTCGGGCATGCCGGTCATCTCGACGATGCGGGCCCGCCAGATGCCGATCGCGGCACCGATCGCCATGGCCACGGCGATGAGCAGCCAGTTGAGGGCGCTCGACCCGCGCAGCGCCAGCCACAGCGTCGCGACAAGCGCGAGCGCCATGCCGATCATGCCGAGCACGTTGCCGTCGCGCGCCGTCTCGTGCTTCGACAGGCCGGCCAGCGACAGGATGAAGAGCAGGGCAGCGACGATGTATGCCGCGCTGATGAGTGCGATGTCCATGTGCGGTCAGCCCTTCCGGAACATCGTGAGCATGCGGCGCGTGACGAGGAACCCGCCGAAGATGTTGATGCTGGCGATGAGCGTGGCGAGGAACGCGAGCACGAGGATCGCCCCGGACATCCCGCCGGCCCACCGGCCGAGCTGGATCAGCGCGCCGACCACGATGATGCCGCTGATCGCGTTCGTGACCGACATGAGCGGCGTGTGCAGGGCGTGGTGCACGTGGCCGATGACGTAGTAGCCGACGACGACCGCCAGGGCGAAGACCGTGAAGTGCCCGAGGAAGCTCGCCGGCGAGAACGCCGCGATGAGCGCGAAGACCGCGGCGCCGATCGCCATCCCGACATACCTTCGGCGTGGGTCCTTCGGTGGCTCAGGCTCTTTCGCCACCTGCTTGCTCGACGCGGACGCCGCGACGACGGGCGCCGCGCTGACCTGGATCGCCGGCGGCGGCCACAGCAGCTCACCGTCACGGGCCACCGTCATGTTTCGCTGCACCACGTCGTCGAAGTCGAGCACGAGCTGGCCGTCCTTGCCGGGCGTCAGCAGCTTCATGAGGTTGACGAGGTTCGTGCCGTAGAGCTGGGAGGCCTGCGTGGGCAGGCGCGCCGCGAGGTCGGTGTAGCCGATGATCTTGACCCCGTTGGCGGTGACGACGAGCTCGTCGGCGACCGACCCCTCGACGTTGCCGCCGTTGCTCGCGGCCATGTCGACGACGACCGAGCCGGGCTTCATCGTGGCCACCATCTCGGCGGTGATGAGTCTCGGCGCCGGGCGGCCGGGGATCAGCGCGGTGGTGACGATGATGTCGACGTCGGGTGCCTGGGCGGCATACAGCTCGGCGGCCCGACGGTTGTACTCCTCGCCCATCTCCTTGGCGTAGCCGTCGCTCGACGCTGCGGCCTCGTCGACCTCGGGCAGCACGACTGGCAGGAAGTCGGCGCCCATCGACTCGACCTGCTCGGCGACCTCGGCCCGGGCGTCGGTCGCGCGCACGATGGCGCCGAGCGACCGGGCCGTGCCGATGGCCGCGAGCCCCGCGACGCCGGCACCGGCGACGAGCACCTTGGCGGGAGGCACCTTGCCGGCCGCCGTGACCTGGCCGGTGAAGAACGAGCCGAACTCGTGCGCCGCCTCGACGACGGCGCGGTAGCCGGCGATGTTGGCCATCGACGACAGCACGTCGAGCGACTGGGCGCGGCTGATGCGGGGCACGGCGTCCATCGCCATCGCGGTGACGCCGGCGGCGCGCAGCCTCTCGACGAGGTCGGGACTGATGGCCGGAGCCATGAGGGACACCAGGACGGTGCCGGGCCGCAGCAGCGCCATCTCGTCTGCCGACGGGGCGTTGACCTTGTGCACGATCGCCGAGCCCCATGCCTCGGCCCGGTCGACGACGTGAGCCCCCGCGGCGGCATACGCCTCGTCCGAGAAGCTCGCCCTCTCACCGGCGCCCGTCTCGACGGCGACGTCGTAGCCGAGGCCGACGAGCGCCTCGACGGTCTTGGGCGTTGCGGCAACCCGCGTCTCGCGGGCACGCGTCTCGCGGGGGACACCGATCTGCACGCTGGGCTCCTTCGCGCTCGGTCAGAGGGCACTGCTTCCCGAACCTAGAGCACGACCAGCGGGAAAGGCATGGTCTGCGCAGCAGGTCACAACAAAACGCCCCGCGCGCCGCGGAACGTCTCTGATGCTGGGCAGCCGGTCAGGCCGGGCGCAGCAGCTCGTCGCAGAGCTCGGCGTCGGCGACGACCGCGTTGACGAGCCCGCCTGCGAGGGCGGCTCGCACGGCCTCCGCCTTGGCGGCGCCCGAGACGATGGCGACGACCTCGCGTATGCCGCGGAGCAGCTCGGGACTGATCGTCACGATGCGCTCCGAGAGAGGGGGCTCCACCAGCGCCCCGGTGGCGTCGAAGAAGACGCCGGCGAGCTCCCCGACGACGCCGAGCTCACGGGTGGACTCCCGGTCGGCAGGGGTGACGGCGTCGAAGATCGTCGACATCCCCGCACCCCAGGCGCCGATCCCCATGACCGCGGTCGTGACGCGCTCGGCCTGGCCCAGGGCGCGGGCGACCTGCGGCTCTCGGCGCAGCGCGGCCGCCCCGGTCGCGTCATCGAGCAGCAGTGGGGCGTAGAAGATCGTGGACCCGCCCCCGGTGGCCCGGGCCGCTCGCCGGACGATGTCGACGGCGCTGCTGTCGTGGCCGAGCACCTCCATCGCGCCGCTCAGCTGGACGACGTCGACGGGTGGGAGGTCACGCAGTGCCCGCGTCATGGTGTCGACCGACCGCGACCACGGCAGGCCGAGCACGTCGGAGTCCGTGAGCACCTCGCTGAGCAGGCGGGCCGCGGCGGCACCGAGGTGCTCGGGCAGGGCCGTTGGCTCGAGGCGGCCGCCGTCGACGACGACGGCGTGGCGCAGTCCGTAGCACTCCTGCAGCTGGGCCGAGCGGTCGAGGTCGAGCTCGCCGTCGGCGACGATCTCGATGCGCACGATGCCGCTGTCGCGGGCGAAGTCGATGAGGCGGGCGACCTTGAAACGGCTGAGGCCGAGCTCGTCGGCGATCTGGATCTTCGACTGCCCCGACAGGTAGTGCCGTCGCGCCACGGCAGCCGCGAGCACCAGCTCGGCCGGCCCGTGTCGCTCCATCCCGGTCTCCTTCACGCCTGAAGTCTGACGCCTGCACGTCCCTGCGGTGACAGGACGCCGAACTTCGGTCGCCCTGTTGACAGCAGTGACCCGAGTCACTTTACTCATATGTGCATGCCAGCGCTCAAATGAGCGGACTCAAGGAGGAGACGTGCGACGACAGGCAAGAAGGCGGGCAATCGCTCTCGCCGCCACCGCAGGCATGGGCGCAAGCCTGTCCGCCTGCGCCGGATGGGGAGCCGTCGGCGGGGGTGGCGGTGACGACGCCATCAACGTCCTCATGGTCAACAACCCGCAGATGGTCGACCTCCAGCAGCTGACCGCCGAGAACTTCACCGCCAAGACCGGCATCCGGGTGAACTTCACGGTGCTGCCCGAGAACGACGTGCGCGACAAGATCAGCCAGGAGTTCTCCAGCCAGGCCGGCCAGTACGACGTGGCCACGGTCAGCAACTTCGAGATCCCGATCTACGCCAAGGCGAAGTGGATCACCCCGCTCGACGGCTTCATCGCCAAGGACCCGGCGTTCGACCAGCCCGACATCCTCAAGCCGATGCAGGTCTCGCTCTCGTCCGACGGCAAGGTCTACGGCGAGCCCTTCTACGGCGAGTCGTCCTTCCTCATGTACCGCAAGGACGTGCTGCAGGAGAAGGGGATCAGGATGCCGCAGCAGCCGACGTGGCAGGAGGTCGCCGACATCGCGGCCAAGGTCGACGGCGCCAGGCCCGGCATGGCCGGCATCTGCCTGCGCGGGCAGCCCGGCTGGGGCCAGATCTTCGCGCCCCTCACCACCGTCATCAACACCTTCGGCGGCACCTGGTTCGAGAAGGACTGGACTCCCAAGGTCGACGCGCCGGAGTTCAAGCAGGCCGTCAACTTCTACGTGAACCTCGTTCGCGAGCACGGCGAGAAGGGCGCGCCGCAGGCCGGCTTCACCGAGTGCCTCAACAACCTCACCCAGGGGTCGGTCGCGATGTGGTACGACGCGACGTCCGCTGCTGGTTCCCTCGAAGCGCAGGACTCCCCGGTGCGCGGCAAGCTCGGCTACGCACCCGCACCGGTCGTCAAGACCAAGAGCGCCGGCTGGCTCTACGCCTGGTCGTGGGGCATCCAGACGGCGAGCACCAAGCAGGAGAACGCCTGGAAGTTCGTCTCGTGGGCCTCGAGCAAGGAGTACGAGCAGCTCGTCGGCCAGAAGCTCGGCTGGTCGCGCGTGCCCGCAGGCAAGCGGGCCTCGACCTACGACAACGCCGACTACCTCAAGGAGGCCGGCGCCTTCGCCGCACCGACGAAGGCTGCCATCGAGGCCGCCGACCCGGCCAACCCGGGCATCCAGCCGAGGCCGGCCCTCGGCATCCAGTTCGTCGACATCCCCGAGTTCCCCGATCTCGGCACCCAGGTCAGTCAGGACGTCAGCTCGGCCATCGCCGGCCAGCTCACCGTCGACGAGGCCCTCGAGTCGGGGCAGTCCCTCGCCGAGGACGTCGCCGAGCGCTACAAGTCGAGGGAGGCACAGTGAGCACCGCCACGCAGACCCCAGAGGTCACCACGGCCGAGGACCCCGGCCGGTCGACGACACTCGCCAAGGCCGGTGACTGGGCCCGACGCGCCCCGCTGCTGCCGGCGCTCGTCTTCGTGATCGTCATGACGCAGCTGCCGTTCCTGGCAACGCTCGTCATCTCGTTCATGGACTGGAACGCCTACTACCCCGACGAGCGGGGGTTCGCCGGCATCGACAACTTCAAGCGGGTCTTCACCGACACCAACGCCCGCCAGGCGGTCGTCGTGACGATCCTGCTGACGGTCGGCGTCGTGCTGATCAGCCTCGTGCTGGGCCTCGCCATCGCGCTCCTGCTCGACCGCAAGTTCCGCGGCCGCGGCATGGTGCGCACGCTGATGATCACACCGTTCCTCATCGTCCCGGTCGCCGCGGCGCTGCTCTGGAAGCACGCCCTCTACAACCCCGAGTACGGCCTCTTCAACGGCCTGCTCAAGGCGGTCTTCGGCGAGAACGCACCGCAGCCGGACTGGATCACGAACAACCCGCTGTGGGCGATCATCGCCGCCCTCGTGTGGCAGTGGACGCCGTTCATGATGCTGATCCTGCTGGCCGGGCTGCAGAGCCGCCCCCTCGACGTCGTCGAGGCCGCCCGAATCGACGGCGCGAGCGGCTGGCAGATCTTCCGCAGCATGACCCTTCCGCACCTGCGCCAGTACATCGAGCTGTCGGGCCTGCTCGGCGCCATCTACGTCGTGCAGAACTTCGACGCCGTCTTCACCATCACG
>JABFXB010000087.1 GCA_013361975.1 Dermatophilaceae bacterium | reverse complement strand
CCCTGCTCGCCGGGCCGATCATGCGCGGAACGGTGGTGAGCACCCGATGAAGGTCAAGGGCTCCCTCGTCAAGCTCATCCTCTTCGCCGCGGTGACGCTCTTCGCGACGAGCATCCTCGCGCTCACCATCGCCAACATCCAGCTCGGGTCCAAGGCGACCTACACGGCCCTGGTGAGCGACGCGACCGGCGTCATCGCGGGTCAGGACGTCCGCATCGCCGGCGTGCGCGTGGGCGAGGTGACCGACGTCCGGGTCGCACCGGGAGCCGGCTCCGACCACGCCACCGCGGCGGTCGAGTTCTCGGTGCTCAAGAGCTCGGTGCTCACGCAAGGCACCGAGGTGACGGTCAAGTACCGCAACCTCGTCGGCCAGCGCTACCTGTCGCTGACGCAGGGGGCGGGCAACCCGGTCGCGCTCGCCGACGGGGCGACGATCCCGCTCGCGCGCACCCACCCGGCCCTCGACCTCACCGTCCTCTTCAACGGCTTCAAGCCGCTCTTCGCGGCCCTGTCGCCGAAGGACGTCAACGAGCTCTCGGGGCTGCTCATCCAGACCCTCCAGGGCGAGGGCGGCGACATCAACAGCCTGCTGGCAAAGACGGCCAGCCTCACCTCGACCATCGCCGACCGCGACGCCGTCATCGGCCGCACCATCGACAACCTCAACACGGTGCTCGGCACGGTCGACGCGCACGACCAGCAGCTGCTCTCGCTCATCGACCAGCTGCAACGCTTCACGAGTGGACTCGCGGCCGACCGCGAGACGATCGGACGCTCGCTCTCGGGCATCAACACGCTGTCCGCCGAGACCGCCGACCTGCTCGTGTCGACGCGCCCGCTCATCAAGGACGACGTCGCCCAGCTGCGCACCCTCGCCACGACGCTCAACAAGCCGGCGAACGTCAAGGAGTTCGAGGACTTCATCTCGGGCGCCACCCAGCGCATCACCACCCTGACACGCACCGCCACCTACGGCTCCTGGTTCAACTTCTACCTCTGCCGGTTCGACACGAAGAGCCCGCTGCTGCCCGGTGTCTCGCCCACCTACTCCGTCGCGTCCGCGAGGTGCAACCCATGAGCACTCCCTTCCGCGAGCGCAACCCGGTGCCGATCGGCGCCGCCGGCCTGGCGATGCTCGGGCTGCTGCTCTTCCTCGCCTTCAACGCCTCGAGCCTGCCCTTCATCGGCGGCGGCACGTCCTACAGCGCCGCGTTCACCGAGGCGGGCGGCATCCGCCCCGACGACGACGTGCGCATCGCCGGCGTCAAGGTCGGCAAGGTGACCGGGGTCGACCTCGAGGACGGCCACGTCCGCGTCGACTTCACCATCACCGAGGACGCCTCCTTCGGCACCCGCACGGGCGCCTCCATCCGGATGAAGACGATCCTCGGCGAGAAGTACGTCGCGCTCGACCCGCAGGGCGACGGGCAGCTCGACGCCGACAGCCAGATCCCGGTCTCGCGCACCGTCAGCTCCTACGACGTCATCAACGCCTTCCAGGACCTCACGACGACGACCGAGCGCATCGACACCGGCCAGCTGGCCCGGTCGCTCTCGGTCATCGCCACCGAGTTCAAGGACAGTCCGCAGTACGTCCGCTCCACGCTCGACGGGCTCTCGCGCCTGTCGCGCACCGTCGCCAGCCGCGACGAAGAGCTCGGCTCGCTGCTCCAGCGCGCCAACAGCGTCACCGGGCTGGTGAAGAGCCGCAACCAGCAGGTCGGCACGCTCATCAAGGACGCCGACCTGCTCATGGTCGAGCTCGTCAAGCGCCGCGACGACATCCGCACCCTGTTCCGCAACACGTCGGCCCTCGCCACGCAGCTGACCGGGCTCGCCCGCGACAACCGGGCGCAGCTGAAGCCGGCCCTCGCCGAGCTCGACAAGACCCTCGCCCTGCTGCAGAAGCACGACACCGACCTCCAGAAGACGATCCGCGCCATGGCCCCCTTCACCCGCGTCTACGCCAACACCCTCGGCACCGGCCGCTGGTTCGACACCTGGGTGTCCAACCTCGTCGTGCCCGTCGGCAGCGCCGGTCTCGCGCTGCCCGGCACCCGGCTGCCCGACCTGCTGCTGCCCGGCCTCACCGGAGGTGCTCGCTGATGGCCACTCGCACCGGCAGCCGTATGCCGTTCGGTCGGCTCCACGGGCCCGCGACCGTGCTCGGCAAGGTCGTCACCGGCCTCGTGGTCGTCGCGCTCCTCGCCGCAGCGTTCCTCTTCTGGCCGCGGCAGCAGCAGACCACCGTCAGCGCCGACTTCACCCGCGCCGTGGGGCTCTACCCGGGCTCCGACGTGCGCATCCTCGGCGTCAAGGTCGGCCAGGTCGACGCGGTCGTGCCCGAGGGCGACCACGTCCACGTCACCTTCAGCTACGACGAGAAGTACCGCGTGCCGGCCACCGCGAAGGCCGCCATCGTGGCGCCGTCGCTCGTCTCCGACCGCTACGTGCAGCTGCTGCCCGTCTACGAGGCCGGCCCGGCGCTCGCGGCGGGCACACGCATCCCGCTCTCGCGCACGGCGGTTCCCGTCGAGCTCGACCGGGTGTCGCAGAGCCTCGACGACCTCATGGTCGCGCTCGGTCCCGACGGCGCCAACAAGGACGGGGCCCTCAACAAGCTGCTCCAGACGTCGGCGGCCAACCTCGACGGCAACGGGAACAAGCTGAACGGGGCCGTGCACGACCTCTCGACGGCCCTGTCGACGCTGTCGGGCAGCCGTGACGACCTCTTCGGCACGGTGAAGAACCTCCAGTCCTTCACCTCGATGCTCGCCTCGAACAACGCGCAGGTGCGCCGGCTCAACTCCGACCTCGCCACGGTGGCCGTCCAGCTGGGCGAGGAGCGCGAGAACCTCAAGGCGACCCTGAGCAGTCTCGGCGTCGCGGTCGACGAGGTGTCGGGCTTCGTCGCCGACAACAGAGCCCTGCTCAAGAGCAACCTCGACCGGGCCGTCACCGTCACGGGTGCCTTCGCGAAGAACCGGCAAGCGCTGGCCCAGGTGCTCGAGAACGCGCCCGTCGCCCTCTCCAACCTCCAGAACGCCTACCACCCCGCGACGGGCACGCTCGACACGCGGAACAACGCGAAGGGCTTCGACGACCCGCTGCTGCTCGTCTGCTCGATCCTCACCGGGCCCACCAACACCGGCAACACGCGCCTGTGCGACTCCCTGAAGAAGGCCGTGCTGCCCAAGCTGCCCCAGCTTCCATCGCTGCCGAACGGCGCTGCGCTGCAAGGCAGCCCGCAGCCGGGCGGCCTCGTCAACCTGCGTGGTGCCGACCCCACCCTCGGTGGACTGCTGGGAGGTTCCCGATGACGTATGCCGACACCCGGGTGACCACGCCCCCCGTGCACTCCCGGAAGACCCGCGCGGCGCGCACCGCGGTTGCCGTTGCACTGCTCGGCGCCCTGACCCTCGGCGGCTGCAGCGCCTACGACCTCCCGCTCCCGGGCGGTGCCGGCACCGGCGACGACTCCTACAGCGTGACGGCCGAGTTCGCCGACGTGCTCGACCTCGTGCCCCAGTCGTCGGTCAAGGTCAACCAGGTGACGGTCGGCTCCGTCGAGGACATCCAGGTCACCGGGTGGACGGCCACGGTGCGGCTGCGCCTGCCCCGGTCCGTGGTGCTGCCCGACAACGCGACCGCCGAGCTGAAGCAGACCTCGCTGCTGGGTGAGAAGTATGTCGCGCTCGCCGCACCGACCGACGCCGAGCCCGAGGGCCGGCTCGGCGAGGGCGACCGCATCCCGCTCGCCCGCACGAGCCGCAACCCCGAGGTCGAGGAGGTCCTCGGCGCGATGTCGCTGCTGCTCAACGGCGGTGGCGTGGCCCAGCTGAAGACCATCGAGGCTGAGCTGAACAACGCGCTGCGCGGCCGCACCGGAGACGTCAAGGACCTCTTGGGCCAGCTCAACACGTTCGTCGGCGGGCTCGACGCGCAGAAGGGCGAGATCGTCAGAGCCATCGACAGCATCGACCGTCTCTCGGGCACCCTGGCGAAGAACCAGGAGAAGATCGCCAAGGCGCTCGACGAGCTGCCGAAGGGCCTCAAGATCCTCGCCGACCAGCGCCGGCAGCTCACGGCCATGCTCACCGCCCTGCGCGACCTCGGCGAGGTCGGCACCCGCGTCATCCGCGGGTCGCGCGCCGACCTCGAGGCCAACCTGCGCGCCGTCAGCCCGATCCTGCGCCAGCTCAACAAGGCGGGCGACGACCTGCCGAAGAGCTTCCAGCTGCTGCTGACCTACCCGTTCCCCAACAACGCCCAGAACACCATCAGGGGCGACTTCACCAACCTCTGGGTCACGCTCGACACCAACCTCGACACCCTCGCCGGCAACCTCGGTGTCGGCAAGCTGCCGAAGCTGCCGACCGTCCCGGGGGTCCCGCTCCCGTCCGTCCCGCTGCCGTCGGTGCCTCGCCCGAGCCTCCCCGTGCCCTCCGTGCCGGGTGTGCCCACCGGCATACCGACGACGCTGCCCGGTGGCCTGCTGGGCGCGCCGCAGTCGGGCGGCTCGCAGCCTGACGCGGCGTCGTGGTCGGCTCTCTTCCCGACGGGAGGCCCCCGATGATCACCCGCACCGTGCGGTTGCAGCTCGCCGCGTTCGCCCTGCTGTCGGTGACGCTGGTCGCCGTGCTCTCCGCGAACTACGTCGGCCTGACCGACAAGCTCGCCGGCGGCAGCTACGTCGTGTCCGCCGACCTCGCACAGTCGGGAGGCATCTTCGTCGGGGCCGAGGTCACCTACCGCGGCGTCACCGTCGGCAAGGTCGAGAACATGCGCCTCTCGGGCGACGGCGTCGTCGTCGACGCCCGGCTCGACCGCGGCACCGAGGTGCCCAAGGACGCGAAGGCCGTCGTCGAGAACCGTTCAGCGGTGGGGGAGCAGTACCTCGACCTGCAGCCCCGCACCTCGCGCGCCCCCTACCTCGCCGCGGGCGACGTGATCCCGCGCGACCGCACGGCGTTCCCGATCCGCATCGACCAGCTGCTGCAGCACGTCGACAACACCGTGAAGTCCGTGCCGCGCGACGACCTCGTCACGACCGTCGACGAGCTGGCCGACGCCTTCAAGGGCGGCGGCGCCGACCTGCAACGGCTCATCGACTCGGGCAACGCCCTGACCACGGCAGCGTCCGAGGCCCTGCCCGAGACGACGAAGCTCATCGACGACGGACGCATCGTCCTCGACACGCAGGTGCGCTCTGGCAAGGACATCCGCACCAGCGTCTCCGGCTTCGCCGACGTGGCCGACGCCCTGCGTCAGGCCGACCCCGACCTGCGGGTCGTGCTCGACCGGGGCGCCGTCGCGGCCAAGGAGCTCGACTCGCTCATCGCCGAGAACAAGCAGAGCCTCGCGGCGCTTCTCGCCAACTTCATCACCATCGGCAACGTCACGACGGCGCGCCTCGACGGCATCGAACAGCTGCTCGTCACCTACCCCGACGTCGTCAACGGCGGCTTCACGGTCGTGCCCGGCGACGGCACCGCCCACTTCGGCCTCGTGCTCAACGCCGACGACCCGAAGGCCTGCACCGCCGGCTACGAAGGCACGAAGAAGGTGGACCCGCACCGCACCACCGGGCTGCCGCCCGTCAACCTCGACGCGCACTGCGCCGCCGCCCGCGGCTCCGGCGTCAACGTCCGAGGCGCCCAGAACGCCCCCAAGCCCCGGGCCGGACAGCGCACCCAGGGCGGCCAGAGCTACCCCATGGCGTTCGGGCCGACTCCGGTGACGCTCGGCAACCCGGCCGTGACCTCGGGCAGCCCTGCCTCGTTGTCAGTCCAGTCGCCGGTCGTCCCGGCCGGCGGCGACGCACGGACCGACAACGGCGCGAGCTGGCTCTGGATGATGCAGGAGGCGCTCCGCTAGCCGGTGACGGAAGGAACCCCTCGATGACGATGGCCCCCACCCGCTCGACCTCCCCGGCGGAGACCGAGCCACCCAACCGGTCAGCCCACCCCGACGACGGGCGCGCCGACGCCGGCGACACCGGAGGCACACACGACGGCGCAGCCCCCGGTCACGAGGACGCGCCACGTGCGGGCCTCAGGGGTGCCCGCACGTGGCGACCCACCCCACGACTGCTCTGGGCACTCACCGCCGTGCTGCTCCTCGCGGCGATCGCCGTCACTGCGACGCTCGGCCGCTCGGCCTGGCAGGCACAGCGCGTGGCCGACGCCCGTGACACGGCGCTCGCCGCCGGCCGCCAGATCGCGGTCAACTTCGTGACGATGAACGCGGCCACGTTCGACGCCGACACCAAGCGGGTGCTCGCCGCGTCGACGGGCTCGTTCCAGAAGGAGTACGCCGCGACGATCGCCCAGCTGAGGCCCGTCGTGACGGCCAACAAGACCGTATCGACCGTGGAGCGCGCCGAGGCCTCGCTCGTCTCGGGCGACGACGACTCGGCCCGGGTCATCGTCGGCGTCGTCGCACCCACCACCAACGCCGCGACCCCCACGGCCGAGAAGAAGACCTACCGGCTCCGGCTCGACCTCGTGAAGGTCGGCGACTCCTGGAAGGTGAGCTCCCTTGACTTCGTCAGCTGACTCCCGACGTCCCGCCGGGGCGGCAGCGGCCTCCCGCCGGCGCGTCGCC
>JABFXB010000262.1 GCA_013361975.1 Dermatophilaceae bacterium | reverse complement strand
CCCTCCGTGACCACCCTGACCAACATCGTCGACGGCCGCAGCTCCTCCGCCGCCGACGTGATGACCTTCCACGACCCGGCCACCGCCCAGCCGTTGGGTGAGGCCCCGCGCTCGAGCGCCGCGGACGTCGACCGTGCGCTCGTGGCGGCGTCCGATGCGTTCGTGACGTGGCGCAGGACCCCACCCCGCGAGCGGCAGCGCAGGCTCCTCGCCCTCTCCGACCTGATGCAGGAGCATCTCGAGGACCTCCTCGAGTGCGAGGTGCGCAACACCGGCAAGCCCCGAGCCCTGACGCGGGAGCTCGAGCTCGAGCCGTGCATCGACCAGGTGCGCTTCTTCGCCGGTGCGGCCCGGCTGCTCAGTGGACTCGCGACCGCTGAGTACGAGCCGGGCTTCACCTCCTCGATCCGCCGTGAGCCGGTGGGCGTCGTCGCCCAGATCACGCCGTGGAACTACCCGCTCATGATGGCGGTGTGGAAGCTGGCCCCGGCAATCGCCGCCGGCAACACCGTCGTGCTCAAGCCCGCCGACACGACGCCGTGGTCGACCGTCCGGCTGGCGGAGCTCGCGCAGCAGGTGCTGCCTCCCGGAGTGCTCAACGTGGTGTGCGGCGACCGTGACACCGGGCGCGCGCTCGTCGCCCACCAGCGGCCCGACATGGTCGCCATCACCGGCAGCACCCGCGCCGGTGCCGAGGTCATGTCAGCCGCATCGGCGACCCTCAAGAACGTCCACCTCGAGCTGGGCGGCAAGGCGCCGGCCCTCGTGTTCGACGACGTCGACCTGGCGGCCACCGCTCAGGCCGTCGCCGAGGCGGGCTACTTCAACGCCGGACAGGACTGCACCGCGGCCACCCGCGTCCTCGTGCACGAGAAGGTGCACGACGAGTTCGTCGGCCTCCTCGCGCAGGCCGCACGCGGCCGGCGCGCAGGTGCGCCGGACGACGCCGACGTGAGCTTCGGCCCGGTCAACAGCCGTGACCAGCACGCACGCATCGAGCAGTTCCTCGAGCGACTGCCCTCGCACGCCGAGGTGCTGGCCGGCGCGACCGGCCACGGACCCGGCTGGTTCCTCGACGCAACCGTCGTCACGGGAGTCCGGCAGGATGACGACGTCGTGCAGCAGGAGGTCTTCGGGCCGGTGCTCACGGTGCAGCCGTTTGCCGACGAGGCCGACGCGGTCGCCAAGGCCAACGGCGTCGACCTGGCCCTGGCATCGAGTGTGTGGACGCGCGACCACGGCCGCGCGACGCGACTGTCGGCCGACCTCGACTTCGGCATCGTCTGGGTCAACTGCCACCAGGTGATGACCGCCGAGATGCCTCACGGCGGCTTCAAGCAGTCGGGGGTCGGCAAGGACCTCTCGCTCTACGGGCTGGAGGACTACACGCGGGTCAAGCACGTCATGAGCAGTCACGCGTCGTGAGCGAGCCGTCAGCCCGAGCAGCCCACGAGGTCAGGCAGACCCGCGCAGCCGACGTCGTGCGCGAGGCCGCCGTCGACCCCGGTCGTACGCGTGCGCTGACCGACCTCCTTGCGGCGAGCGAGCCGCCGGTGCCGGTCGTCACCGACCCGGACATCCTGGCCGCGCACGCGCGCGACCACGCCACCTTCTGCCCCGTCGGGGTGCCGGCCGCCCTCGTGCGGCCGCGTTCCACCGCCGAGGTCGTCGCGGTGCTGCGCGCCGCCGCCCGGGTGGGTGTGCCGGTCGTGCCGCAAGGGGCGCGCACCGGCCTCTCGGGTGGGGCGAACGCCGTGGACGGATGCCTCCTGGTCAGCCTCGAGCAGATGAACCGGATCCTCGAGATCGACCCGACGGAGCAGATCGCCACGGTGCAGCCGGGCGTCACCAACGCCGAGCTCTCCCGCGCCGTCGGAGCCCACGGCCTCTTCTACCCGCCCGACCCGGCGTCGTGGGAGAGCAGCACCATCGGCGGCAACGTCGCCACGAACGCCGGGGGCCTCTGCTGCGTCAAGTACGGGGTGACGGGCGACTACGTGCGCGCCCTCGAGGTCGTCACCGCCGACGGCTCGGTGGTCAGGACCGGACGGCGCACCCGCAAGGGTGTCGCGGGGTACGACCTGACCCGACTGTTCGTCGGGTCGGAGGGCACGCTCGGCGTCATCACCGAGGTGACCGTCGCGCTGCGGCCGCGGCCGGCCACACCGCGTACGGCAGTGGCGTTCTTCCCCGACGCGCCGAGTGCCTGCGAGGCGGTGAGCGCGTACATGTCCGCCGGAGCGCAGCCGTCGATGCTCGAGCTGATGGACGGCCCGACGCTGGAGGTCGTCCGCGCGTACCGCGACCTCGGCCTGCCCGCCGACGCGCAGGCGATGCTGATCGCCCAGTGCGACGACCAGCGTTCTGCCGTCGACGAGCTCACCCAGTTCCTCGAGCTCTGCCGCTCCTTCGGCGCGGAGGACGCGCTGCTGGCCGAGGACGCGCAGGAGGGCGAGCTGCTCATCGAGGCCCGCAGGCTGGTCGGGCCTGCCCACGAGGCCAGGGGAGCCGAGCTGGTCGAGGACGTCTGCGTGCCGCGGGCTCGCCTCGCGGACCTGCTCCGCGGTCTGGCCGAGATCAGCCGCCGGCACGGCGTGCTCGTCACGTGCGCCGGGCACGCGGGCGAGGGCAACATGCACCCGTCCATCGTGTTCGACCCCGACGACCCGGACGCCACCCGGGCGGCACTCAGCGCCTTCGACGAGGTGATGGCGCTCGGCCTCACGCTCGGCGGCACCATCACCGGTGAGCACGGCGTGGGGCTGCTGAAGCGCGCCTGGTTGCCGGAGGAGGCGGGTGAGGACGGCATGCGCGTGCAGCGCTCCGTGCGGGACGCCCTCGACCCGCACCACCTGCTCAACCCGGGAAAGGTCCTGTAGGCAGGCGCGCGGCGTGTCAGCTCCAGTCGATGCTGAAGTAGCGCGTCTCCTGGTACTCGCGCAGGCCTTCGCGCGCCCCTTCGCGGCCGAGGCCGCTCTGCTTGACCCCGCCGAAGGGGGCGGCCGGGTCGGAGACGATGCCCCGGTTGACGCCCACCATGCCGGCCTCGATCCGGTCGCCGATGCGCAAGGCATCCTGCAGACGGCCGGCGTACACGTAGGCAGCAAGACCGAACTCGGTGTCGTTGACCGAGGCCAGCATGGCGGCCTCGTCGGTCCACGTGACGACGGGAGCCACGGGCCCGAAGATCTCCTCCGAGAGGATCGCGGCCCCGACGGGCACATCGACCAGGAGGGTGGGCGGGTAGAACCAGCCTGTTGCAGGTGCGGAGGCCCGCGCCGCGATCCGGGCGCCGTCAGCCACCGCGGACTCGACGAGCGCGGTGATGTCGGCGAGCGCCTTCTCGCTGATGACCGGCCCGACCTGGCTGTGCTCCTCGACCGCCGGACCCACCCTCAGGGCGGTCACGGCGGCCCCGAGCCTTGCCACGAACTCGTCGGCGACGTCGGCATGGACGTAGAAGCGGTTCGCGGCCGTGCAGGCCTGACCGCCGCCGCGGAACTTGGCAACCATGGCCCCTGCCACGGCTGCCTCGACGTCGGCGTCGGCGGTGACGACGAAGGGGGCGTTGCCGCCGAGCTCCATGCTCGTGTTGAGCACTCGGTCGGCGGCCTGCCGCAGCAGCGCGCGACCGACGGCGGTGGACCCGGTGAAGCTGACCTTGCGGACGCGCTGGTCCTCGATCCAGCTCGCAGCCACGCCGGCCGCGTCCGTCGTCGTGACGACGTTGACGACGCCGTCGGGAACGCCCGCCTCGCGCAGGATCCGCGCCACGGCCAACGCCGTCAGCGGGGTCTCAGTTGCCGGCTTCAGCACGACGGTGCAGCCGGCCGCCAGCGCCGGTGCGATCTTGCGGGTGGCCATGGCGGCAGGGAAGTTCCACGGCGTCACCAGGGCGGCGACGCCGACCGGGACCTGGGACACGAGGGTGCGGGCACCCCCGGCGGGGGCCTCGCCGTAGGATCCCTCGCCCCGCACCGCCTCCTCGGAGAACCAGCGGAAGAACTCGGCGGCATACGTGACCTCGGCCCGGGCGTCCGCGACGGACTTGCCGTTCTCGGCGGTGATCAGGGCAGTGAGCCGCTCGCTGTCGCGCACCATGAGGTCGTAGCAGCGGCGCAGGACCTCCGCCCTCGACCGGGGCGGCAGGGAGGACCAGGCGGGGAAGGCTGCCGCGGCAGCGTCCACGGCCCGTGAGGCGTCGACGGGGGTGGCATCGACGACGGTGCCGATGACCGAGCCGGTGGCAGGGTCGAGCACGTCGAAGGTCCGGCTCGTCGCCAGCTCCTCCGGGGAGGCCGGGGGAGGGTCGACGGGGAGCGTGGTCATCGGCTCTCCTCGAAGGTGGCGGCGAGGAGGTCGAGGGCCTCGTCGAGCAGGTGGTCCGGCATCGACAGCGGCGGCAGGAACCGCAGGACGTTGCCGTGGGTGCCGCAGGTGAGCACGACCATCCCCTTGGCACTCGCTCCGGCAGCGACCCGCCTGGTGAGGTCGGCGTCGGGCTCGGTAGTGCCGGGACGGACCAGCTCGACGGCGACCATGGCGCCACGCCCACGAACCTCACCGATGCGGGCGTCCCTCTCCTGCAATGCAGTCAGCCGCTCGATCATCGTCTTGCCGATGTCACGGGCGCGGTCGACCAAGCCCTCGGCCTCGATCGTCTCGACGACGGCGAGGGCGGCGGCGCACGCGAGCGGGTTGCCCCCGTAGGTGCCTCCGAGACCTCCGGGGTGCGCGGCATCCATGATCTCCGCACGGCCGGTGACGGCCGCGAGCGGCAGGCCACCGGCGATGCCCTTGGCGGTCACGATCAGGTCGGGCACGACCCCCTCGTGCTCGCAAGCGAACAGCTCACCCGTGCGGGCGAACCCGGTCTGCACCTCGTCGGCGACGAAGACCACGCCGTTGGCGCGGCACCACGACACGAGGGCCGGGAGGAAGCCCTCGGCGGGGACGATGAAGCCGCCTTCGCCCTGGATCGGCTCGATGACGACGGCGGCGAGGTTCTCGGCGCCGACCTGCTTCTCGATCTGGTCGATGGCGTCACGCGCGGCCTCCGCCCCGGAGCGTCCGCCGTCGCGGAACGGGTAGGAGAGCGGGGCCCGGTACACCTCCGAGGCGAACGGGCCGAAGCCCTGCTTGTACGGCATGTTCTTGGCCGTCATGGCCATGGTGAGGTTCGTGCGCCCGTGGTACGCGTGGTCGAACACGACGACGCCCTGCCGGCCGGTCGCGGACCTGGCGATCTTGACGGCGTTCTCGACCGCCTCGGCCCCGGAGTTGAAGAGCGCGGAGCGCTTCTCGTGGGTGCCGGGGGTGAGCTCGTTGAGCTTCTCCGCGAGCGCGACGTAGCCCTCGTACGGCGTGACCATGAAGCAGGTGTGGGTGAAGGCCGCGACCTGGCGGCTCACCGCCTCGACGACCCGGGGGGCGCTGTTGCCCACGGAGGTGACCGCGATCCCCGAGCCCAGGTCGATGAGCTGGTTGCCGTCCGCGTCGACGAGGATGCCGCCGCCGGCCGCGACGACCTGCACCGGCAGCCCGACCGCGACGCCGGAGGCCACCGCTCGTGCCTTGCGCTCGGCGAGCTCGAGAGAGCGTGGACCGGGGATGCTGGTGAGCAGGCGTCGCTCCTGCGTGATGTGCGGTCCACCCTGGGGGCGCTGGTCGATCACGGGGTCTCCACTCGGTCGGTTGGTCGGTCGGATCGGGTTGCTCGACGCTAGGCCGCGGGCATGGTGGGGCGCCATGTACCGATCGCACAACCTCAAGGCAATGCATGTGCAAAGGTGTCACCGTGGTGACCGTGTCGGACCTCGTGGCCGTGCCGGCGTTGCAGCTTCGCGTAACGGCCGGGGGCTCCACCCCGTCGACCGCCCTGCGCTGGGTGGCCACGAGCGAGCTGGTGGATCCGACGCCGTACCTCGAGGGTGGTGAGCTGCTGCTGACAACCGGACTGGCCACCCGCGACTGGAGCGCGGAGTGGGCCACGTACGTGGATCGGCTGGCAAACGCGGGCGCCGCGGCTCTCGGCCTGGGGACGGGGCTCACCCACGCCCGTGTCCCCGACGCCCTCGTCGTGGCCTGTCGCGAACGGGGACTGACTCTCGTCGAGGTGCCGAAGGCCACGACCTTCGTCGCCGTGTCACGAGCGGCGGCGGAGCTGCTCCAGGACCAGGAGGCGGCGTCGGCACGGCTGGCCCTCGACCACCAGCGCCGACTGACCCGGGCTGCCCTGGCCCTCGACGTGCGTCCGCTGCTGGTGCGCCTGGCCGGCCTCCTCGGAGCGACGGTCGCGCTGGTGCACCGCGACGGTGAGCTGGCCGAGGGGCCGTTGGGTCGCGCGCGGGGTGCTCTCGATCTCGCCGTCGTGCGCGCCGAGGTCGCCAGGATCAGGGCGCACGGGCTGGCAGCCGCGTCGACGACCGTCCGCGAGGGGGTCACGAGCGTCGTGCGTCCGGTCGGCGTGGCAGGGCGACCGCAGTTCTACCTCGCCGTCGCCGTGACCGGACAGCTCGACGATCCGGGGCGCTCGGCTGTGGCCACCGCCGGCGTGCTGCTCAGCCTCGTGATCGAGCGACGCACGGATCGACGCGCGGCCGAGCGTCGCCTCCGG
>JABFXB010000430.1 GCA_013361975.1 Dermatophilaceae bacterium | reverse complement strand
CGCCGACCGAGCGCGGCGGCGTGCGAAGGGGACTCGAGCACCCGGCACACCTGCCGCCGGAGGGAGCCCGGCTCGTCCGGCTCGAAGAGGTAGCCGTTGACCCCGTCGGTCACGAGGTCGACCGGACCACCAGCTCGCGGCACCACGACGGGCAGGCCGGTCGCACCGGCCTCCTGGATGGTCTGGCCGAACGTCTCCGCCGTCCCGGTGTGCACGAAGACGTCGAGGCACGCGTACGCCCTCGCGAGGTCGTCGCCGTGACGCGACCCGAGGAAGACGGGGGAACGGTTGGGTCGTCCGGCGGAGGCGGCGACCGCCTCGGCCAGCGCCGCCCCGACGGCGTCGCGTGACGGGCCGTCGCCGACGACGACGAGCCGGGTCCCCGGGAGGTCGGCGAGCTCGGCGAGGCGCTCGACCTCCTTCTCGGGGGCGAGCCGCCCCACGTAGCCGAGGAGGCGCTCGCCGTCCGGGGCCAGCTCGCGCCGCAGCGCCCGGGCGAGGGCGTCCTGCCGCCAGGCTGGGTTGAACAGGGCGGCGTCGACCCCTCGACCCCAGAGCGCGGTGCGCGGCACCGCGTGGGCCTTGAGGTCGGCGAGCGCGACGGACGACGGCGCGAGGGTGAGGTCGGCCCACGAGTGGATGCGCCGGATCCAGCGCCACGTCGTCGCCGCAGCCGCGGCTGCGGCGCCTGCCGCGCCGGGAGTGTGCTGTCGCACGTATGCCGCCATGTCCGTCTGGAACACCGCCACCGTCGGCAGGTCGAGACCTCGTGCTGCCGCGAGGCCGCGGGCCCCCAGCACGAAGGGGCTCGCGACGTGCACGACGTCGGGGCGGAAGTCCTCGAGCACCCGCTCGATCTCGGGCGTCGGGAGACCGACGTCGAACTGGCGCACCGGGAGCGAGGCGACCCGGTGCACGGCCGCCCCTCCGTAGTGGGCCGGGGCGGCGGACCGGGACCGTGGTGCGACGACGACCACGTCGTCACCACGTGCCCGGAGCTGCTCGATGACCCGGCACACGCTCGTGGTGACGCCGTTGACGCTCGGCAGGAACGACTCGGTCACGATGGCGACTCGCACGTCTCCACGGTGTCGAGAGCGGACGCCACCCGGGCGACGGCACGGGGTGTGTCCGGTGACGCGCCGGTGACAGCCTCGTGCACTGAAGCGGACCCGTGGCCCGCACCTAGGGTGGGGCGCATGGTGCTCGGTGAGGCAGCGGCGGCGGTCGACTGGCTGATGGACAAGTCGCTCGTGCTCGGCTACACGAAGATCGGCCCCGCGGTGCGCCGGGCCTGGTGGCCGGACGACCCTGCCCCCGGGGCGCTCGTCGGACGCCATGTCCTCGTCACGGGGGCGAGCGGCGGGCTCGGGCTCGCCACAGCCCGCGGTCTCGCGCGCCTGGGCGCGACGGTCCACCTCACCGGCCGCGACGCCGGGCGCCTGGAGGCCGCCCGCGCATCGCTGCTCGACCAGGAGCCACTCGCCGAGGTGGTCGTGCACGTCGCCGACGTCAGCGACCTCGCGGGCACAAGGCAGTTCGCGCGCGACTTCATGGCCGACGTGCCCCGCCTCCACGCGGTGGTCCACAACGCCGGCGTCATGCCGCCACGGCGAACCACGACCCCGGAGGGGCACGAACTTGCCCTTGCGACGCACGTCCTTGGTCCCCACGTGCTGACTCGGGCCCTGCGCCCGGCCCTCGCCGACGGGCGCGTCGTCGTCGTGACCTCGGGTGGCGCCTACGGTCAGCGGCTCGACGCAGCCGACCCCGAGTACGCGCGAGGTGAGTACTCCGGCGTGACGGCATACGCCCGCACCAAGCGGATGCAGCTGGTGCTCACCGAGCTGTGGGCCGGCGACCTTGCCGCGGAAGGGATCCGGGTCCACTCGATGCATCCCGGCTGGGCGGCCACTCCGGGCGTCACGGAGTCGCTGCCCCGCTTCGCCGCGCTCACGGGCCCGCTGCTGCGCGACGCCGACTCCGGGGCCGACACAGCGGTGTGGCTCGTGGCCACCTCCGATCCCATCGGCACCGGTGGGTTCTGGCACGACCGTCGGCGACGCGCGACGCACTACGCCCCGGTGGGGGTCGAGACGCGCGAGCAGGTCGAGCAGTTCAGGGAGTTCGTGACCGACGCGACGCGCGAGGCGCTCGCAGGAGCGTGACCGGGGCTCCCGACCCGACGCACGCAGGCCTGCGTGCAGGAGGTGCTCACGTCAGCTCGGTGCGGTTCTGCGCGGTCAGCATCTCGACGACCTTCTTGACGTCCTGGGCCCGGTCGGGTCGGGTGATGAGCAGCGCGTCCTGCGTGTCGACCACGACCAGGTCTTCGACGCCGATGAGCGCCACGAGCCGACCGCCGGTCGCGACCGTCGCCGTCGAGTCGATCGCGACGATGTCGTCGACCGGTCCGATCGCCGTGATGCCCGGCAGGACCGTGGACTCGCTGACCAGACGGGTCAGCGACGCGAAGTCGCCCACGTCGTCCCAGCCGAACGCGGCGGGCACCACGGCCACGCGCCCGGCGGCCGCGGCGGGCTCCGCGACGGCGTGGTCGATCGCGATCTTGTGCAGCGAGGGCCACAGGTCGCGCATCCTTCGCGGGTCGGCGGCGATGATGCGGAGGCTGTCGACCATGTCGGCGTGGTGGGCCGACAACAGCTCGAGCAAAGTGGTGGCGCCGACGACGAACATGCCCGCGTTCCAGCGGTACTCGCCGGTCTCGAGGTAGCCGGCGGCCGTCTCGCCGTCGGGCTTCTCCACGAACTCCTCCACGCGGCGGGCGCTGGGTGCTTCGTCCACGCCGAGGGAGTCGCCGACCTTGACGTAGCCGAAGGCCGTCGACGGCCCGGTCGGTTCCACCCCGATGGTCACGAGCTCGCCGCGCCGGGCCAGTGCAGCGGCCTCGGCGACCGCACGGTGGAACGCCTCGGTGTCGCGGACGACGTGGTCGGCGGCGAACGAACCGAGCACCGCCTCCGGGTCGCGCCGCTCGAGGATCGCGGCGGCCAGCCCTATCGCCGGCATCGAGTCGCGGGGCGACGGCTCGGCGACGACCGCGTCGTAGCCGAGCATCGGCAGCTGGCGGCGGACCGCGTCCTCGTGGGCGGTGCCCGTCACCACGAGGATGCGGTCGCCGACGAGCGGGGAGAGCCGGTCCCAGGTCTCACGCAGCAGCGACTGGCCCGACCCGGTGAGGTCGTGCAGGAACTTGGGGGAGTGCCGGCGCGAGATCGGCCAGAGCCGGGTGCCGGACCCCCCAGCGGGGATCACGGCCCAGAGCCCGGGGATGGCTGTCATGCGCACACCGTACCGATGGGCCGCGCACGTTCCCCCCGGACGCGCGCGACCGGCCGGGTGCCAGGGACTCGGGCAGGACGGCATACGTCCTGGGCCGTATGCCGTCAGGCGAGGATGTCGCGCCGCCGCAGCCCTCCCAGCCCCACCGCCGCCACGGCCGCGGCCACCGCGACGAGCAGCACGAGCGGCAGCAGGCGGCCCTCCTGGGCAGGCATCGAGGGCACGTGGCCGAAGGGGGAGAGGTTGGTCATCCAGTCGGGCAGGCCGAGCACCGGGACGAGCTCGCTGAGCAGCAGGAAGGTGATGAGCACGGCCCAGGCGAGACCGGTCAGCCGAGGAGCGAGGCCGACGAGCAGCAGCGCGACGGCCACGCAGACCCAGATGGCAGGCACCGTGGCGAGGGCGGCCGGGACGAGCCTGCCGAC
The DNA here is from genome assembly GCA_013361975.1 of Dermatophilaceae bacterium. Classification (GTDB taxonomy): domain Bacteria; phylum Actinomycetota; class Actinomycetes; order Actinomycetales; family Dermatophilaceae; genus Terrabacter. Next base: position 2,890 of record JABFXB010000430.1, on the reverse strand, counting down.
CGAGGTGCCGACGTCGCCGGACCGCTTCCCGTCGGCCATCCCCGCGACGAGCCCGACCAGCGCCATGACGGCGGCGGTCGAGGCGAGGGCCACGACGAGGTGCGACACGGCCCACGCGGAGCGGGACGTGGTGGTGAGCAGCACCTCGGCGCGCAGCGACGTCTCCTCGGTGCGCAGCCGGGTCACGATCGAGATGCCCATGGCGGCGACCGCGATGGCGATGATGTGCAGCTCGGTGGTGAAGAAGACGTCGACGAGGTGCACCTGACCGGCGGTTGCGCCCGCCAGCTTGCGCATCAGGTCGAGGGTGGTGTCGTCGTTGCTGAGCGACTCGAGGTTGCCCGCGATGGAGCCGACGACCGACCCGATCGCGACGGCGCTGACTCCCCAGCCGAGGAGCGTGCCGCGGGTGAGTCGCGTCGTCAGTGCGCCGACGCTGCGCATCGAGCCGCGGGCGCTGCCTGGCCGGCTGGGCAGCAGGCCGCCCCCGAGGTCGCGCCGCTCCTGCAGCTGGTACGCGAGCGCGACGAGGGCCACGTAGGCCGCGAGACCGAGCCAGAAGGGCCACAGCCGGTTGTCCCCGTAGGGCGAGACCTTCTGACCCCAGCCCAGGGGCGAGAGCCACGACAGGAGCCGGGCCGGGTTGTCGTCGCCGGCGGTGTCGCCGAGGGCGCGCAGGAGGAAGGCGGCGCCGAGGGCGCCGAGCGAGGTGGCTGCTGTGCCGCGAGTCGTCTCGGTGAGCTGGGCGGCGACCGCGGTGATGCCGACCCAGACCAGCCCCATCACGAGCCAGCAGACGGCGAAGGCGAACGAGCCGCGGGCGTCGAGCCCCACGGCGGCGAGGGAGGCGCCGGTGAGCGCGGCTGTCGCCACGACCGTGGCGGTGCCGAGCAGGATCGCTGCGGTCAGCGGCGAGCGACGTTCGATGGCGCCGGCGCCGAGCAGTTCCAGACGGCCAGACTCCTCCTCGGTGCGGGTGTGCCGCCGCACGACGATGTAGGCGAGCAGGCAGACGAAGACGCCACCGAGCAGGACCGTCTTGAAGACGGCGAACGAGTCGAGCGTGAGACTCGACATCGGGCCGTAGAGCGCCACGCTCGCCGGGTTCGAGAGGACGGGCCGGATGATGTCTAGGGCGCTGCTCAGGGTCGGGTAGAGATCGATGGTCGCCTGTGCGGACCCGGCGGCGAAGGCCACGAGGGCGAGCACGCTGACGGGGATGAGCACGCGGTCGCGGCGGGCGGCGAGGCGCACGAGCGACCCGGTGCCGGCGAAGGTGCTCATCGCGTCGTCGCCGCCTCGCCGCGCGTCGACGAGGTCGTCGGAACGCGCTGTGCGGCAGCGGGGTCCGTGCGGTACTGGTCCATGAACAGCTCCTCCAGGGTCGGGGGAGCGCTCGTCAGCGTCCGTATGCCGTGCTGCCCCAGCAGCGCGAGCAGGGCGCCCAGGTGCTGCGTCTCCACGGCGCACACGACGTGGTGGTCGGTGACCGAGACGTCGGCGAGCCCGGGCACCGCGTGCAGCTGCTCTGCGGTGACGGGCCGGTCCAGGGTCGCGTCGACCGTGGTGCGCGACAGGTGGCGGAGCTGCTCGAGCGTGCCCGACTCGACGTTGCGCCCCTCGCGGATGATGCTCACCCGGTCGCACAGCGACTCGACCTCGCTGAGGATGTGGCTCGACAGCAGGATGGTCGTGCCCTGCCGGCGGCGCTCGCGGGCCGCCTCCTTGAAGACCGCCTCCATCAGCGGGTCGAGGCCCGAGGTGGGCTCGTCGAGGATGAGCAGCTCGACGTCTGACGACAGTGCCGCGACGAGCGCGACCTTCTGCCGGTTTCCCTTGGAGTAGGAGCGGCCCTTCTTGGTGGGGTCGAGCGCGAAGCGCTCGAGCAGCTCGGCGCGCCGCTGCTCGTCGAGGCCGCCGCGCAGCTTGCCGAGCAGGTCGATCACCTCGCCGCCGGTGAGGTTGGGCCAGAGAGCCACGTCGCCGGGCACGTAGGCCAGGCGCCGGTGCAGCGTCTGCACCTCGCGCCACGGGTCGCCGCCGAGGAGGGTGGCGCTGCCGCTGTCCGAGCGGAGGAGGCCGAGCAGGATGCGGATCGTCGTCGACTTGCCTGCGCCGTTGGGGCCGAGGAAGCCGTGGATCTCGCCCGTCGACACCTCCAGATCGAGCCCGTCGAGGGCAACCGTGCGGCCGAACGTCTTGCGCAGGTCGTGGACCTGGATCGCAGAGGTCATGTCCTCGACGATACACATCGTTCACGATTTACTGAATGTTATGGCGACTGGGTACGGTCTCCGCAGGCGATCTGGGCACCCAGTGAGCCGCTGGTGCACCGCCGAGGTGATGGAGGTCCGATGACGAAGGCCCGAGGGGCGCCCCGTGACGACCGGGCCGTGTCGACGTACGTCGAGCGCTTCGGCGACACGCTGACCGACGCCGGTATGCCGCGCCTCGCGTCCCGGGTCTTCGCGCAGCTGCTCGCCGACGAGGACGGTCGGATGACCGCCGCCGAGCTCACCGAGGCCCTCGACGTCAGCCCGGCCGCGATCTCAGGGGCGGTCCGCTACCTCACGCAGACCTACCTGATCGGCAAGGAGCGCGAGCGGGGCTCACGCCGCGACGTCTACGTCGTGCAGGCCGACGCCTGGCACGGCGCCATGCTCTCGCGCGACCGCGTGCTCGCGCAGATCGAGTCGAGCCTGCGCACCGGGGTGCCCGCCGTCGGTGGCCTCGCGACACCGGCCGGGCGTCGGCTCCAGCTCTCGGTCGCCTTCCTCGAGTTCCTCGGAGAGAGGCTGGGGGCGATCGAGGGCGAGTGGGACGAGTACAAGGCCACCGTCACCCGCGGCTGGCCCGACGACACCTGACCCCCTCAACCGTCGAGAGGCCA
>JABFXB010000163.1 GCA_013361975.1 Dermatophilaceae bacterium | reverse complement strand
ACAGTTCCTCGGCGTCAAGCGTTTCGGTGGCCAGAAGGTCAACGCGGGCGAGATCCTCGTCCGTCAGCGCGGCACGCACTTCCACCCGGGTGAGGGCGTCGGTCGCGGTGGCGACGACACGCTGTTCGCCCTCGTCGCCGGCGCCGTGAAGTTCGGCACGAAGCGCGGCCGCAAGACGGTCAACATCGAGCAGCCGGAGACCGCTGCTGCTGAGTGATCACCTGATCACCGACTGAGCTTTTACCGGAAGGGCGGGCCCCCGTGGCCCGCCCTTCCGCTGTTCCCGGCCACCCGGCATACCTGATTGGGTATGCCGTGTCGCCACCCTGAATCTGGAAGAGTGACCTCCCATGGCAGTGACCTTCGTCGACCGCGTGGTGCTGCACCTCAGCGCCGGAGCGGGCGGGCACGGTGTGGCCTCCGTCAAGCGCGAGAAGTTCAAGCCGCTGGGCGGCCCCGACGGCGGCAACGGCGGCCGGGGCGGCTCGGTCATCCTGCGGGTCGACCCGCAGTCGACGACGCTGCTCGAGTACCACCGCCACCCGCACCGCAAGGCCGGCAACGGCGCCCCGGGCGCCGGTGACGAGCGCAACGGCGCCGACGGCGACGACCTCGTGCTGCCGGTGCCCGAGGGGACCGTCGTCAAGGATCGGTCGGGCGAGGTCATCATCGACCTCGTCGGCATGGGCACCGAGCACGTCATCGCCGCGGGCGGCCGCGGGGGACTCGGCAACAAGGCCCTGGCCAGTGCCCGCCGCAAGGCTCCCGGTTTCGCCCTGCTCGGTGAGCCGGGTGAGGACGTCGAGGTCGTGCTCGAGCTGAAGTCGCTCGCCGACGTCGCCCTCATCGGGTTCCCGAGCGCCGGCAAGTCCTCCCTCGTGTCGGTGCTGTCGGCGGCCAAGCCGAAGATCGCCGACTACCCGTTCACGACGCTCGTGCCGAACCTCGGCGTCGTGACGGCGGGTTCGAGCCGGTTCACCATCGCGGACGTGCCGGGGCTCATCCCGGGGGCGCACGAGGGCAAGGGCCTGGGCCTGGAGTTCCTGCGCCACGTCGAGCGGTGCTCGGTGCTCGTGCACGTCATCGACTGCGCGACGCTCGAGCCGGGTCGCGACCCGATGACCGACCTCGAGGTCATCGAGCGTGAGCTGTCGCTGTACGTGCCCGACGCCTCGCTCGGTGGTCGGCCGCTCTCCGAACGCACCCGCATCGTCGTGCTCAACAAGGCGGACGTGCCCGAGGCCCGCGAGTTGGCCGAGATGGTCAAGCCCGATCTCGAGGCGCGCGGCATCGAGGTGTTCATCGTCTCCGCCGTCGCTCACCAGGGTCTGCGCGAGCTGACCTTCGCGATGGCCCGCCACGTCGACCAGGCCCGCGCCGAGATCGAGGCGGAGGCCGCCGTGCCCAAGCGGGTCGTGCTGCGTCCGAAGTCGGTCGACGACAAGGGCTTCGCGGTCACGAAGGAGAACGGCCCCGACGGCGTCATCTTCCGCGTCACCGGCGACCGCCCGGTCCGCTGGGTGCGTCAGACCGACTTCAGCAACGACGAGGCCGTCGGCTACCTCGCCGACCGGCTCGGGCGGCTCGGCGTCGAGGACGAGCTGTTCAAGGCCGGCGCCGTCGCGGGCGACACGGTCGTCATCGGCGCGACCGACGACGCGGTCGTCTTCGACTGGGAGCCGACGCTGCAGGCGGGCGCCGAGCTGCTCGGCTCGCGCGGCACCGACCTGCGCCTGTCGGAGTCGTCGCGCCCGACGCGTGACGAGAAGCGCGAGGCGCAGCGCGACCGCTACGCGGCCCGCGCCGCGACCCAGGAAGAGCTCGAGGCCGAGCGCCGCTCAGGTTTGTGGCACCTGGCCGCCGACACCGACGACGACGCCTGACTCCACCACCCGCAACCCCCTCCTCCGGCAACACACCGTGCAGGTCACAACTCACCGGGATCCGATGCCGGTGAGTCGTGACCTACTCGGTGTGTTGGGGTGGGCGTGAGGAGGGGCACGGGGTGACAGGTGCCGCATACAGTGTCGGCATGAGCTCGTGGGGCGCGCTGTGGCGTCGCGGTCACCTCGGCACCGAGGCCGACCGCGCGACCTACCGCACGCTGCACACCGCCCTGCTCGCCTCGCCGCCCCTGCGGATGGGCCTGACCCCCACGGCGGCCGAGCGCTCGCTCAAGCACCTGCGCTCGCTGCTCGGTGCCCCCGCCGTGGCGATGACCGACACCAACGGCCTGCTCGCGTGGGACGGCGGCCGGTCGCACCACTCGCACCAGCCTGCGGTCATCTCCGCCGGCACGCTCGGCCACGGCCGCACGACCGTCGTCGACGGCGCCGACGTGGCCTGCGCAGAGCCTTCGTGCGTGGTGCGCCAGGCGATCGTCGCGCCGCTCGACGTCGACGAGAAGGTGGTCGGGACGCTGCAGGTCTTCACCGGCAACGCCTCCGCCGGCCTCGTGCGCGCGACCACCGAGGTGGCGCGCTGGGTCTCCGGACAGCTCGAGCTGGCCGAGCTCGACGCGTCACGCACCCGCCTCATGGAGGCCGAGGTGCGGGCCCTGCGCGCGCAGATCAGCCCGCACTTCATCTACAACTCGCTCACCGCCATCGCGTCCTTCACCCGCACCGACCCCGAGCGTGCCCGCGAGCTGCTCGTCGACCTCGCCGAGTTCACCCGCTACTCCTTCCGCCGCCACGGGGAGTTCACGACGCTCGCCGAGGAGCTGCGCTCGATCGAGGCCTACCTCGTCATCGAGAAGGCGCGGTTCGGTGACCGCCTGACGGTGACGGTCCGCGTCGCGCCCGAGGTGCTGCCGGTCGTCGTTCCCTTCCTGTGCCTGCAGCCCTTGGTCGAGAACGCCGTGCAGCACGGCATCGAGGGCCGCGCCGGGGAGGGCCAGATCAGCATCCTGGCCCAGGACGCCGACCACGAGTGCGTCGTCACCATCGAGGACAACGGTGTCGGGGAGGATCCCGAACGCGTACGCCGGGTGCTCGCGGGCGACCCGAGCAGCGACTCCGTGGGGCTCGCCAACGTCGACGAGCGGCTGCGCACGACGTTCGGCGACGACTACGGGCTGGTCGTCGAGACGGCGCCCGGTGCCGGCACCAAGGTCGTCGTGCGCCTGCCGAAGTTCCGACCGGGGGTGCACGTGTGAGCAGCTCGACCAGCGCGGCGACGAACGGCAGCCAGCTGCTGCGCGTGCTCGCCGTCGACGACGAGGCCCCGGCGCTCGACGAACTCGTGTGGATGCTGGGTCGTCACGAGTGCGTGCGCCAGGTCGTTCCGGCGGCCTCGGGCGAGGCGGCGCTGCGGGTGCTGCACGAGGAGCAGGTCGACGCCATCTTCATGGACGTGCAGATGCCGGGTCTCAGCGGCCTCGACCTGGCGCGCGTCCTCTCGCGGTTCACGACCCAGCCGCCCGTCGTCTTCGTCACGGCGCACGAGCAGCACGCGGTCGACGCGTTCGAGCTCAACGTCGTCGACTACGTGCTCAAGCCGGTGCGCGACGAGCGGCTCGACCAGGCGGTGCGTCGCGTCGTGCGGCAGCTCCACGGTCGTGGGACCGCGGCCGAACCCGACGACGACGAGCAGATCGTCGTCGAGCTGGCCGGGGTGAGCCGCCTCGTGCCACGCTCGGAGGTGCTGTTCGTCGAGGCGCAGGGCGACTACGCGCGCCTGCACACGGCCGGCGAGAGCCACCTCGTGCGCGTGCCGCTCTCGACGCTCGCGGACCAGTGGCGCGAGGCGGGTTTCGTGCGCATCCACCGGTCCTCGCTCGTCGCCCTCGGTCACATCACCGAGTGGCGCACCGAGGGCGGGCGCACGACCGTCGTCGTGGGGGGCCACGAGCTGGTCGTCAGCCGTCGCCACACCCGCGCCCTGCGCGACCTGCTCGTCCGTCGCGCGCAGCCGCTCGGCCGGGGCGGGTCGTGAGCGACGGCAGTCCCCGCGGCCGTATGCCGTCGGGCGAGGGAAAGCGTCCCGTCGCCGACGCTGCCCCGACCCCGGCGACCCGGGCGACCCCGGGGGGCCCGGCGCGCACCCGGGTGCGCGTGACGAGCCCGCGCACCTCGGCAGCCCGCACGCGTACGGTGTCGATCGCCTCCGAGATCGACGAGCAGACGCGGCTCGGCGAGGTCTACATCACCTCCCTCATGCGCAGCCAGCTGCGCCTGGCTCTCGGGGTGCTGCTCGTCATCGCGTCCACGCTGGGGCTGCTGCCCCTCGCGTTCCACCTCTTCCCGGCGATCGGTCGCGTCGACGTGCTCGGGGTGCCCCTGCCGTGGCTGCTGCTCACGGTCGTGGCGTTCGCCGAGATCATCACGCTCGGCTGGCTCTACGTGCGGCGGGCCGAGCGCAACGAGGCGACGTTCAGCGACCTGCTCGAGGGCCGGTGAGAGCCATGCGCGCCACGACGGGACGGCACCGGTCGTGAGCAACACCGCGAGCATCGTCGCCGTGATCCTCGTGTCGATCACCTCGCTCGCCGTCGGCGCGTTCGGGCTGCGGCTGTCGCGCACCATGAGCGACTTCTACGTCGCCTCCCGCGGCGTCAGCCCGGTGCTCAACGCCTCGGCCATCAGCGGCGAGTACCTTTCTGCTGCATCGTTCCTCGGGGTCGCCGGTCTCATCCTGGCCCGTGGCGTCGACATGCTGTGGCTGCCGATCGGTTGGACCGCCGGCTACCTGCTGCTGCTCGTCTTCGTCGCGGCACCGCTGCGCCGCTCGGGCGCCTACACGCTGCCCGACTTCGCCCAGCTGCGGCTGGAGTCCGTCGTCGCACGACGCGTGTCCAGCCTGCTCGTGGTCGCCATCGGCCTGCTCTACCTCATCCCCCAGTTCCAGGGCGCCGGGCTGACCCTGCGCACGCTGACCGGGGCGCCGTCCTGGGCCGGCCAGCTCGTCGTGGCCCTCGTCGTGTGCCTCAACGTGCTGCCCGGGGGGATGCGCAGCGTCACGCTCGTGCAGGCGTTCCACTACTGGCTCAAGCTCTTCGCGCTGCTGACCCCGCTCTTCTTCCTCCTCGGTGCGCTCGGCTCACGCAGTGGCGGCCCCGACGTCGGCGCGGTGTTCGCCTCCGACTGGGTCGAGCCGCTCGGGGGCGAGAACGCGCTGTACCTCACCTACTCGCTCGTGCTCGCGACCTTCTTCGGCACGATGGGGCTGCCGCACGTCGTCGTCCGCTTCTACACCAACCCCGACGGGCGCGCCTCCCGCCGGACGACGCTCGCGGTGCTCGTGATCCTCTCCGGCTTCTACCTCCTGCCGGTCGCCTACGGCGCGCTCGGACGCTGGTTCGCCTCCGACCTCGTGGCGGCCGGTCGCGCCGACTCCGTGGTGCTCGAGCTGCCGAGCCGCGTCTTCGACGGGCCGCTCGCCGAGGGGCTCACGGCCCTGCTCGCCGCCGGCGCCTTCGCCGCCTTCCTGTCCACCTCCACGGGCCTCGTCGTGTCCGTCGCCGGTGTCCTGAGCCAGGACCTCGTGCGGTGGGGAGGCGGTCACCGGCAGGGGATCCGCGCCTTCCGGGTCTCGACGGTCATCGTCGTCGCCGTCTCGCTCGGACTCACGTTCGTGGCCGTCGGCGTGCCGGTGGCCCGGGCCGTCGAGCTGACCTTCGCCGTCGCCGCGTCGACCTTCTGCCCGATGCTGCTCCTGGGCATCTGGTGGCGCGGCCTGACGGCCGTCGGCGCGATCGCCGGGCTGGTCGTCGGCGGCGGACTCTCCATGGGCGCAGTGCTCTCCACGACATTCGGCCACGGCAGCGACGGCTGGTTCGGCGTCGTCATGACACAGCCGGCGGCCGTGAGCGTGCCGCTGTCGTTCGCGACGATGGTGCTCGTCTCGCTCGCGACGCGCTCACGCACCCCGGAGCACGTGTCGCAGACCATGGTGCGGCTGCACGCGCCCGAGCACATCGACCTCAACCGTGGCTCCTTCCACCCGGAACGCTGGAACCGCAGGCCTGCCCGCACCGACACGTCCTCGGTCCGCGTGCCCGAGCAGGCAGAGGCGCCCGAGGAACGAGAGCCCGACCACCCGGGGACCGGGCCGTCCGCGGCGAGGGAGCGGCCGGCATACGGCAGCGTTGGGCCGACCGCTCGTCGCCCGGGAACGACCGTTCGTCGCAGCTGAGCCCGCGCACGCCGAGTCGTGGCCGCCACTGGGCGATGGCCCGGATGCTGCGCCTGCCGGGCAGCCCCGAGCGCTCCTACCTTGGGTGTCGCCGGCCGCGTGGCCGTCACGACAACCGCCCCGGAGGTGGCCCCGTGAGCAAAGAAGCTCCAGAGCGCGTGGTGGACGACGCCAACGTCGCCATGCAGAACTCCGACGAGTTCGCCCAGCTGCGTACCAAGTTCCGCAAGTTCGTCTTCCCGCTGACCGCGCTGTTCCTCGCGTGGTACTTCCTCTACGTCCTGCTGTCCGTCTTCGCCAGGGACTTCATGGGCACCCGCGTCGTCGGCAACGTGACGTGGGGCCTCATCCTCGGGCTCCTGCAGTTCGTGTCGACGTTCGTGATCACGATGGTCTACGCCCGCTGGGCCGACCGCGTCTTCGACCCAGAGGCCGAGGCCCTCGCCCGCAGGATGGGAGAGCAGAAGTGAGTGCGCTCGTCATGTCCGTCCCCGCGGTCG
>JABFXB010000354.1 GCA_013361975.1 Dermatophilaceae bacterium | reverse complement strand
TCGTGCCCTGGGCGATGTCGCCGAGGACCGTCACCGAGCCGGTCGAGGCCCGTCGGCCGACGGCCCGCAGCTGCATCGGCGAGAGGTCCTGCGCCTCGTCGAGCACGACGTGCCCGAGGCTCGGCACCCGGCGCAGCACGTCGTCCACCTCGTCGAGCAGGGCCATGTCGGCGCGCGACCACTTCGCGGAACCCTTGGTGCGGGCGGACTTGCGCCACAGCAGCATCGCCTGCTCGTCGGCGGTGAGGTCGTCACCGGCGGCCTCGCGCAATGCGTTGGCGTCGGAGAGCAGGCGGTGCAGCACGGCCTGCGGGTCGAGCGCGGGCCACACGGCGGCGACGTACTTCTTCACCACCGGCGACTTGGCGACGGAGTCCTGGACGCGGTCGTCGGGGGCGTCGCCCGAACGCTCCATCTCGAGGAGCACGTGGTGGGCGAGCCGCTGGGGGAGCAGGTCGCGGGCGGCCGAGTAACGCACGCCCCGGGCCGCGAGCTCGTCGAGGATCTCCCGAACCTCGTAGGCCGGCACGCGCCACTTGCGCACGCCGCGCGGCACCACGAGCGCCTCGGCCGGGCGGGCCACGTGCGACCACACCGCCCGGTGCAGCACCGCCGCCAGCCGCGCATCGCCCTTGAGGGTCGCGACGTCGGCCGGCTCGTCGGCGCGCACCCGGCCGTGCTCGAGCAGCGTCTCGATCGTCGCGTGACCGACCCGCACCTCGCCGAGCGACGGCAGCACCGCGCCGATGTGGTCGAGGAAGGCGCGGTTCGGGCCGACGACCAGGACGCCCGACCGGTCGAGGCGCTCGCGGAACGAGTAGAGCAGCCAGGCCGCGCGGTGCAGCCCCACGGCGGTCTTGCCGGTGCCCGGGGCGCCCTGGACGCAGACGCTGACGGCGACGTCGCTGCGGACGATCTCGTCCTGCTCCGGCTGGATGGTGGAGACGATGTCGCGCATCGGGCCGGTGCGGGGGCGCTCGATCTCGGCAGCGAGCAGCGACCCCGCGGCGGGCCCCGGCTCGTGCTGCTCGGGCGCGCGCAGGTGCTCGTCCTCGAAGGCGGTCAGGTGTCCGCGGTCGACGCCGAACCGCCGACGCAGCACGACGTCCATCGGATCGAGGGGCGACGCGCGGTAGAACGCGGTCGAGATCGGCGCGCGCCAGTCGACGACGACGGCGTCGCCGGCCTCGTCGGAGACGTGGCGCCGGCCGATGTGGAACTGCTCCGCCGGGCCGTCGGCCGGGTCGACGTCGATGCGGCCGAAGAAGAGGGTCGTGCGGGGGTCGTCCTGCAGCGAGGCGATCCGTCGCGCCAGCACCCGGCCCAGCACCTCGCCCGAGATCGCGTCGCTCGCCTTCGACGCGTCGAGCGACTCGGCCAGCCGGCGCATCCGCGCGAGCTGCTCCCGTGCGTCGTCGAGGTAGGCCTGCTCGCGGGCGAGCTCGCCGGTGAGGTCGGTGTCGAACGCAGGCACGGGCACGGGGCAGACCTCTCTGCAGCGGAAACACACCGAGTAGGTCACGACACACCGGGATCGGATGCCGGTGGGTTGTGACCTGCTCGGTGTGTTGCGGGCCGGGGAACGGGACAGCGTACACCGGCGCACCGGGGCGGCGGCCACCGCGGATTCCGCGATCCGGCGGCCGCGCGGCTAGACTCGTGCGGCAACTCCCCAAGTCAAGAACGTCCGGGGCTGCGGCGCGCCCATCGGCCCGCGCCGAGCCGGCCGGCATACGAAGGTGGACACACAACGATGGCAACGACCAACGACCTGAAGAACGGCATGGTGCTCAACATCGAGGGACAGCTCTGGTCCGTCGTCGAGTTCCAGCACGTCAAGCCCGGCAAGGGGCCGGCGTTCGTGCGCACCAAGCTCAAGGCCGTTCTGTCCGGCAAGGTCGTCGACAAGACGTTCAACGCCGGCACCAAGGTCGAGACGAGCAACGTCGACAAGCGCACGATGCAGTACCTCTACAAGGACGGCACCGACTTCGTCTTCATGGACACCGACACCTACGACCAGATCCACGTGTCGGAGACCGTCGTCGGCGACGCCGCCAACTACCTCCTCGAGAACCAGAACGCCATCGTCGCCACGCACGAGGGCGCCCCGCTCTACGTCGAGCTGCCCGCGTCGGTCGTCCTCGAGATCACGCACACCGAGCCGGGCCTGCAGGGCGACCGCTCGACCGGCGGCACCAAGCCGGCCACGCTCGAGACCGGCGCCCAGATCAACGTGCCGCTCTTCCTCGAGTCCGGCACCAAGGTCAAGGTCGACACCCGCGACGGGTCGTACCTCGGCCGCGTCAACGACTGAGCAGGCGCGAACTCCCTTGGCAGCACGCAGCAAGGCCCGCACGCGGGCCCTCGACATCCTCTTCGAGGCGGACCAGCGCGGGATGAACGCCGAGGCGCTCCTCGACGAGCGCCTGCGCGACCGTGAGTCGCGGGCGGCCAACAACCCCTACACCGCCGACCTCGTGCGAGGCGTGGTGAGCCGCTGGAACGACATCAACGGCGCCCTCACCGACTACAGCCAGGGCTGGACCCTCGACCGCATGCCCGCCGTCGACCGCGCCATCCTGCGGCTCGGCGCGTGGGAGGTCCTGTGGAACGAGGAGATCCCCGACGCCGTGGCGATCTCGGAGGCCGTGGCGCTCGCGACCGAGCTGTCCACCGACGAGTCGCCGGCGTTCGTCAACGGGCTGCTCGCCCGGCTCGCGGAGGTCAAGGCGACCATCGTCTGACGAACCCGCACGTACGCCACGAAGCCATCCGCACGCGGGTGGCTTCGTCGCGTTCCGGCCACACTGCGTACGCGTTGGGCCGGCTCCCGAGGGGAGCTGACGGACCGCCACGACAGCTGTTCACCGGCGGTGTGAGCACACCCGGTCGCGTTCGTGGCGGTCGGTCGGTCCGGGCCGGCGACGTGCCGGGCACCGGACCGGTTCGGGAGCATCCCGGTCGGGCCGCTAGACTCCACGGCGTCGACATCCTTTAACCACCGTCCTGTGAGGCGGGGAAGGAGGTCCAGCGGCTGTGACCTGCCCTGACCTGAGTGCATCTGCCCAGTCATCGACCGACCGCTCGAGCATCCCCGACGACGCTCGCGACGTGATGACCGAAGGGGACGTCTCCCGGGCGCTACGGCGCATCGGCCACGAGATCCTCGAGCGCAACAAGGGCAGCGAGGGCCTGGTGCTCCTCGGGATCCCCTCGCGCGGTGTCCCGCTCGCCCGCCGTCTCGCAGCCGGCATCGAGCAGGTCGAGGGCCACCCGGTGCCCGTCGGCGAGCTCGACATCACGCTCCACCGCGACGACCTGCGCCGCAACCCGGTGCGCACGGCCCACCGGTCGCGCATCCCCGACGGCGGCATCGACGACAAGGTCGTCGTGCTCGTCGACGACGTCCTCTACTCCGGCCGCACCATCCGCGCCGCGCTCGACGCGCTGAGCGAGCTCGGCCGGCCCCGCGCCGTGCGCCTCGCCGTGCTCGTCGACCGCGGCCACCGCGAGCTGCCGATCCGCGCCGACCACGTCGGCAAGAACCTCCCGACCTCCCGCGAGGAGCGCGTGCACGTGCGCGTCGCCGAGGTCGACGGCCTCGACGTCGTGCGCATCAGCGGTGGTGAGGCCCGATGACCAAGCACCTCATCTCGTCGGCCGACCTCGGCAGGGCTGAGGTCGAGGACATCCTCGAGACCGCCTCCTCGATGCACGACCTGCAGCGCCGCGAGGTCAAGAAGGTGCCGACCCTGCGCGGCCGCACCGTCATCAACTTCTTCTTCGAGGACTCGACCCGCACCCGCAGCTCGTTCGAGATCGCGGGCAAGTGGATGTCGGCCGACACGATCAACCTCTCGGCCAAGGGGTCCTCGACGAGCAAGGGCGAGAGCCTGCGCGACACGGCGATGACGGTCGACGCCATGGCCGTCGACGCCCTCGTCATCCGGCACAACGCCTCGGGCGCCTGCCAGCAGGTCGCCCAGTGGGTGCGCTGCAGCGTCATCAACGCGGGGGACGGCACCCACGAGCACCCCACGCAGGCCCTGCTCGACGCGTACACCCTGCGTACGCGTCTCGGTGACCTCGACGGCAAGCACGTCGTCATCGTCGGCGACCTCACCCACTCGCGCGTCTTCCGCAGCAACGTCATCACGCTGAAGACCCTCGGTGCCCGGGTCACGGTCGTCGCGCCGCCCACGCTCATGCCGAGCGGCATCGGGGCCTGGAGCCAGGCTGACGGCTTCGCGACGAGCTGGGACCTCGACCCGGTGCTCGACGGCGAGAGCGAGCACGGACCGGTCGACGCGGTGATGATGCTGCGCGTCCAGCGCGAGCGGATGAGCGGCGGGTTCTTCCCGACGCCGCGCGAGTACACCGTCGGCTACGGCCTGACGCGCGACCGGCTCGACCGGCTCGTCGCGCGCAACGACGACGTGCTCGTGCTCCACCCCGGCCCGATGAACCGCGGTCTCGAGATCGCGCCCGAGGCGGCCGACTCGCCGCAGTCGGTCGTGCTCGACCAGGTCTCCGCCGGCGTCGCCGTCCGGATGGCCGTGCTCTACCACCTGCTCGCGGGCGACGACACGCCTGCGCCGACCCCCGCCGCCAGCCCCGTGACCGATGGAGCCGCCCGATGAACCGCCTCGTGATCCGCGGCGCCCGACTGCTCGGCGGCGACGCGGCCGACCTGCTCGTCGAGGACGGCGTCATCACCGAGGCCGGCTCGGTCTCGGCCCCGTCCGGTGCCGAGGTGCTCGACGCCGACGGCCTCGTCGCGCTCCCCGGCCTCGTCGACCTGCACGTGCACCTGCGCGAGCCGGGCCGCGAGGACGCCGAGACGATCGCCACCGGGTCGGCAGCCGCCGCGGCCGGTGGCTTCACGGCCGTCTTCGCGATGGCCAACACCAACCCGGTCACCGACACCGCCGAGGCGGCCGAACGCGTCTTCGACCTCGGACGCGCCTGCGGGCTCGTCGAGGTCGTGCCGGTCGGCGCGGTGACGAAGGGTCTCGAGGGCGGCGAGCTCGCCGAGCTGGGCCTGATGGCCCGCTCCCGCGCGAAGGTGCGCGTCTTCAGCGACGACGGCCACTGCGTCCACGACGCGCGCATCATGCGCCGCGCGCTGGAGTACATCAAGCCGTTCGGCGGCGTCATCAGCCAGCACGCGCAGGACCCCCGCCTCGCCGGGCGCGAGGCGTGCTGCCACGAGGGCGAGGTCTCCGGTCGCCTCGGGCTGCCCGGCTGGCCAGGCATCGCCGAGGAGTCGGTCGTCGCCCGCGACGTCATGCTCGCCCGCCACACCGGCTCGCGCGTCCACGTCGCGCACGTCTCGACGGCCGGCACCGTCGAGGTGATCCGCTGGGCCAAGGCGCAGGGCATCGACGTCACCGCGGAGGTGACCCCGCACCACCTGGCCCTGACGACCGACCTGCTGCTCGGCTACGACCCCGTCTACAAGGTCAACCCGCCGCTGCGGCCGCGCGAGGACGTCGAGGCGCTGCGCGCAGGCCTGGCCGACGGCACGATCGACGCCGTCGCCACCGACCACGCGCCGCACGCCCGCCACGACAAGGAGCACGCCTTCGTCGACGCGGCGTTCGGCATGCTCGGCCTCGAGACCGCGCTCTCGGTGGTGAGCGACGTCATGGTGCACGGAGGCCTGCTCGACTGGGCCGACGTGGCGCGGGTCATGTCCACGACACCGGCTCGCATCGGCGGGCTGGCCCACCAGGGAAGGGGACTCGCCGTCGGCAGCCCCGCCCACATCACGCTCGTCGACCCCGACCGCGAGGTCACGGTCGACGCCGCCGCGAGCCGCAGCCGCTCGCGCAACAACCCGTGGCACGGACGAACGCTGCGCGGGGCCGTCGAGGCGACGGTCTTCGCGGGGCGCCTGAGCCACGACGCCCGCAACGGAGCCGGCAACCGACGAGAACTGACGAACGCGACGACTTCAGGGGCAGACCTGTGACGACCCAGACACCGCTGACCGTACCCACCCGCGACGGCCGCCCGGGACGCGCCCGCGTCGGCGCCGTCCTCGTGCTCGAGGACGGCCGCACCTTCCGCGGCGCCTCCTACGGCGCTGTCGGCGAGACGGTCGGCGAGGCGGTCTTCTCCACCGGCATGACCGGCTACCAGGAGACCCTCACCGATCCCAGCTACCACCGGCAGGTCATCGTCATGACGGCGCCGCACGTGGGCAACACCGGCGTCAACACCGAGGACGACGAGAGCACCCGCATCTGGGCCGCCGGCTACGTCGTGCGCGACCCCGCGATCCGGGCCTCGAACTGGCGGGCCACCCGCGACCTCGAGGACGAGCTCGCCGACCAGGGCGTCGTCGGCATCTGCGACATCGACACGCGCGCGCTGACGCGCCACCTGCGCGAGCGCGGCGCCATGCGCGTGGGCGTCTTCAGCGGCGATGCGGCCGACCGTTCCGAGGACGCGCTCCTCGACGCCGTGCGCACGAGCCCGCAGATGGCCGGTGCCGCCCTCGCCGCAGAGGTCACGACCGCCGAGCCGTATGCCGTCCCGGCCGTCGGCGAGAAGCGCTTCACCGTCGCCGCCGTCGACCTCGGCATCAAGGCGATGACCCCGCAGCTCATGGCCCAGCGCGGCATCGAGGTGCAC
>JABFXB010000091.1 GCA_013361975.1 Dermatophilaceae bacterium | reverse complement strand
CATCGCGACGCCGCTCTACGGCAAGCTCTCCGACATCTACGGGCGCAAGAAGTTCTTCCTCTTCGCCATCTCGATCTTCACGATCGGCTCGATGCTCTGCACGCTCGCCTGGTCGATCCCCTCGCTCGCGGCGTTCCGCGCGGTGCAGGGCATCGGCGCCGGCGGCCTCTTCTCGCTGTCGCTCGCGATCATCGGCGACATCGTGCCGCCGCGTGAGCGCGCCAAGTACCAGGGCTACTTCCTGGCCGTCTTCGGCACCTCGAGCGTGCTCGGCCCGGTCATCGGCGGCTTCTTCGCCGGCCAGGACATCCTGCTCGGCGTCACCGGCTGGCGATGGGTGTTCCTCGTCAACGTGCCGATCGCCATCGCGGCCCTCGTCGTCGTGACGCGCACGCTGCACCTGCGCCACCACCGCCTCGACCACCGCATCGACTACTGGGGTGCCATCGCGCTCAGCGTGGCCGTCGTGCCGCTGCTCATCGTCGCCGAGCAGGGCCGCGAGTGGGGCTGGGGCTCGGGCACCTCGATCCTCTGCTACGCCATCGGGCTCGTGGGTCTCGTCGCGTTCTTCCTCATCGAGCGCGCCATGGGTGAGGAGGCGCTGCTGCCGCTGCGACTCTTCCGCAACCGCACGGTGGGCGCTGCCTCGGTCGCCTCGATCTTCATCGGCATGGGCATGTTCGGTGGTCTCGCCGCGCTGCCCCTCTACCTGCAGATCGTCCAGGGCGCGACGCCGACCCAGGCCGGCCTCATGCTGCTGCCGATGACCCTCGGCATCATGAGCGGCTCGATCATCTCGGGCCAGCTCATCTCGCGCACGGGCCGCTACCGCCACTTCCCGATCATCGGGGCGTTCCTGCTGGTGCTGTCGCTCTTCGGGTTCCACTACATCAGCGCCGACACGGCGCTGTGGCTCGTCATGGTCGGCATGTACTTCTTCGGCCTGGGCCTCGGCTTCAACTTCCAGCCGCTGACGCTCGCCGTGCAGAACGCCGTCGACCGTCGCGACATGGGGGTGGCCACGTCGTCCGCGACCTTCACCCGCCAGATCGGGGGCACGCTCGGCACGGCCGTGTTCCTATCGATCCTCTTCTCGCAGGCCGGCACGAAGATCGGCGAGGCCTTCCAGAGGGCAGCCTCCACACCTGACTTCCGGGCGGCGCTGCGCAACCCGACCGGCGGCGACCCCGCGACGAACAAGTCGTTCATCGAGGGCCTGCAGGCGCAGGCCCAGGCGGGCGGCCGCGGCGCCGGTGGCTCGGCGCTGCAGGACAGCTCGTTCATCCAGCAGCTCGACCCGCGACTCGCGCGCCCATTCCTCGTGGGCTTCGCCGACTCGATGTCGGTCGTCTTCCTGGCGGCCGCGGCCGTCATGGTGCTCGCCGTGATCGCGACGTTCTTCCTGCCGCACGTCGACCTCGGCCCCAAGCCGGGCCAGGCCGGCGCCAGGCAGGACGACGAGGCCGCCATCCCCGCCGGCCACTGACCGGCCCCCACCCCACCCCACCCCACCCCACCCTCTCAACCCCCCCCAACCGTCGAAAGGCCATAGTTGGCCGCCTGACGGAAGTCGAAAGGCCACTTCTCGCCCGCGAGAAGTGGCCTTTCGACGTACGCGAGGGGGCCAATCGTGGCCTCTCGACGGTTGAGGGGGTGCGAGTCAGCGGAGGTTGTGGAGCTCTCGCTTGCTGAGGAAGGCCCGGGTGCCGAGGGCCATCACGAAGGCGAACCCGCCCGCGATGACGGCGACCCAGTAGCCGTGCTGGGCACCGACCCGGTCGACGACCGCGCCCGAGACGGCCGATCCGGCGGCGATGCCGATGATGAGCCCGGTCAGCACGATGGTCATGCCCTCGTTGAGCTGGGCCTTGGGCACGATGCGCTCGATGAGGTTCATCGTCGTGATGAGGGTCGGCGCGGTCGCCATGCCGGCGACGACCATGAGGCCCGCGAGCGCCCAGAGGTTCGGCGCGAACAGCAACGGCGCCTCGAGCACTCCCATCCCGAGGGTGCCCGCGATGAGGAGCTTGACGAGGTTGCGTCCGTGCGACACGTGGCCGAAGACGAGACCCGCGAGACCCGAGCCGACGGCATACAGGGCGAGGATGGCGCCGGCGGCCCCCTGGGCCCCGTGGTCCTGGGCGACGGCGAGGGTGACGACCTCGTTGACGCCGAAGATCGCTCCGGTCATCACCATGATGAAGGCGAGCGGGATGAGGCCCGGGTTGTGGTGCGCGTGCCCCTCGGGACGCTCGTGGTGCGGCACGACCGGCGGCTCGGTGGAGCGGGCCGACAGGAAGACGAGCACGCCGATGCCGTAGGCGACGGTCGCGACGACGAAGCCGGCCTCGGGGAACCAGGCCGTGGCGAGCCAGATGGCCACGACCGGACCGACGACGAAGGTGAGCTCCTCCATGACCTGCTCGAACGACATCGCCGAGTGCAGCGAGCGGGGGTCGTGCGCGAAGATGTGCGTCCACCGTGCGCGGGCCATGGTGCCCATGTTCGGGATGGCGCCACACATCGGGAACGTGATGAAGAGCAGCCACGACGGCCAGCCCTTGAGCGACGTGACGACGGTCAGCACCGCCCACACGCCCGACCACAGGAAGAACGGGATGGCGATGCGCCGCTGCCCGTAGCGGTCGACGAGGCGGCCGAGGAAGGGCGCGAAGAGCGCGAGGGCCACCATGCCGACGGCCACGACGGCACCGGCCAGCTCGTAGGAGCCGGTCCGCGCGGCGACCATGGCGACGACGGCCACACCGAACATCGAGCCCGCGGTGCGGGCCACCATCCCCCCGGCGATGAAGGTGCGCGCCCCCGGTACCTCGAAGAGAGGTCGGTAGGACGCGAGCACGGCTGCTCCTTGTCGATCGGGGACGGCCAACCTCCCCATCCTTGCACCACGTCCCCGGGGAAACGGAAATCGTCGAGGGTCGGAGCGGCGGCTCTCAGGCGTCGTGCTTGCGCCTCAGCGACCACATCTGCGGCGAGCGCTCGAGCTCGACGGCGACGTCCCACGGGACGCCTCCGGGAGCGGTCTCGCGGCGGAAGCTGGTGACGAGCCGGCGGGCCAGCGCGGGGTCCTTCGCCACGCGGGCGGCGAGCGCCTTCGCCTGGGTCTCGACGTGCTCGTCGTCGTATGCCGCCCACGCGAGTCCCAGGGCCACGGCGCGGTCGCCGTCGACCTCGTCACCGAAGAGGCCGAGGGCTGCGGCGGCCTCGCGGCCTGCGACGCGATTGAGGAGGGTGAAGTGGCCGCCACCGGGGTGGATGCCGATCTGGGCGAAGCCGGGCAGTAGCCGAGCGGTGCGCGAGACGACCCGCAGGTCGGTGGCGAGGGCCAGGTTGAGGCCGGCCCCGACGGCCGCGCCACGCACGGCCGCGACGGTGGGCAGCCCGATCGACCCGATCGTCGTGAAGGCCGCGTAGACGGTCTCGAGGTTGCGGTAGGCCTCGTCCTCGACCGGGTCGCGGCCGGTGTCGGCGAGGACGCTGCGCACGGCCCCCGCACAGAAGTGCCTCCCGCCGGTGACCACGACGGCGCCGACCGAGTCGTCGGACTCGGCGGTGCGGGCGGCGTCGACGAGCTGGCGGGCCATCTCGACGGACAGGGCGTTGCGCCGGTCGGGGGCGTCGAGGGTGATGAGGGCGACGCCGTCGTCGACGTCGTAACGGACCTCGGTCATGGTGCGTGGCTCCTGTGGTCGTGGGACGGCTTGGCACGGCCGGTGGTGATGAGGGTCCAGAGTCGGTCGTGGCCGGCCGACGAGGCGAGCGTCGTGAGCGTCTCGTCCCAGTCCTGCAGCGAGCCGTACTCGCTGCGTCGGGCGAGGATCGGCTTCGTGAGGGTGTGCAGCTCGTGCTCGAGCGTGGTGCCGATGGCCCCGAGCACCTGGTGGGAGCTGCGCACCACGACCGAGGCGGCGTGGCCGACGCACGACTTCGCGACCCCGACGGCGAAGAGCATGCCCGGGTCCCGCCAGTCGGACGCTGCGGCCCGCGCGACCGCGGCGTCAGTGGCGGCGCGGGCGAGGGCCGTCTCGGAGGCGATGTCGGCGACGAGGTGCTGGACGGCCTGGAACCGGCCGATGGGCCGGCCGAACTGGTGGCGCTCGCGCACGTGCACCAGCACGATCTCGAGGATCCGCTCCATGGCTCCGACGACCTGCGCCGATCGGGCCAGGGCACCGCGCAGATGGAACTGCTCGCCGATCTCGTGCGGCACGAGGGCACCCGCCTCGAGGTCGTCGACGTCGAACTCCACCGTGTCGCTGGGCTCACCGGCGAGGTTGCGGCGCTCCTCGATGCCGATGCGCTCGGCCGGTACGTCGGCCACACGCCACTCGTCGCGGTCTTCCCAGAGCGCCACGACCCGGCTCGCGTCGCGGGCCCACGTGACGTTGAGCGCGACGCCCGAGGGGTCAGGACGGCATACGGTGCGGAGCCCTCCGTCGTTGGGCAGGCCGGCGGCCTCGAGCAGCCAGCCGCCGAGGAGGTCGTGCTCGGCGAGCGGGACGGGCGCAGCCGCGGCCGCGGCGAGCCCCAGAAGGGCGGCGGCGTCGACCCAGCCGCCACCGCTGCCACCGGCGGACTCGGAGCCGGTGAGGCGGGTCATGCCGAGGTCCTCGAGTCGCTGCCACAGGCCGCGGTCGAGGTCGACGACGGCGGTCGGGGTGGCGCGGGTGGCGCGGTAGTCGGCAAAGAGGTCGCGCAGCACCTCGACGAGGTCGGGGTCGGGGTTCGTCGGGGCCGCGAGCCGGTCGGCGCCGGTGGCGTCCTGCTGGGCGGGCATCAGCGCAGCCCCAGCCCGCGGGCGATGACGCCGCGCAGGATCTCGTTGGTGCCGCCGCGCAGCGTGAAGCCGGGACGCTGCAGGACCGCGGCGTGCAGCAGGGTGTCGAGGTGCTCGTCGAGCGCCCAGCCGGTCGCGGTCAGGGTGTCGACGTAGTCGGCGATGTCGCCCTCCTCGGTGGTGCCGAGGACCTTGACCACAGCGGCGGCCGTGTCGGCGTCCTCGTGCTGCTCGAGCGCGGCCGACACGGCGAACGACATGTGGTGCAGCGCGGCGACCCGGGCCACGTGGCGGCCCAGGCCGGGGTCGAAGGGCAGGCGGCCGTCGTCCATCGCCTGCGCCGCGGCCGCCAGCAGCTGGAAGGTGGACAGCACCCGCTCCGGTCCGCTGCGCTCGTAGGCGAGCTCGGACGTCACCTGCGACCACCCCTGCCCCACCTCGCCGAGCACGCGCTCATCGGGGATGAACACCCCGTCGAGGTGCACCTCGTTGAAATGGTGGTCGCCACCCATCGACACGATGGGCCGGATGGTCACCCCGGGCGCCCGCAGGTCGACGATGAACTGCGTGAGCCCGGCGTGCCGGTCGTCGGGGTCGAGCGGGGCGGAGCGGGCGAGGGCGAAGAACGCGTCGGCCTCGTGAGCCCCGCTGGTCCAGACCTTCGTGCCGGTGAGCCGCCACCCGCCGTCGACGCGCTCGGCGCGGGTGCGCACGCTCGCGAGGTCGGACCCGGAGTCGGGCTCGCTCATTCCGATGCCGAAGACGACCTCTCCGCGGCTGATGCCGGGGAGGAAGGCCTGCTTCTGCTCCTCGGTGCCGTAGCGCAGCAGCGACGGCCCGATCTGCCGCTCAGCCACCCAGTGCGCGGCGACCGGCGCGCCGACGACGAGCAGCTCCTCGGTGACGACGAACCGCTCGAGATAGGTGCGCCCCTGCCCGCCGTACTGCGTCGGGACGACCATGCCGAGCCAGCCGCGCCGGCCGAGCTCACGGGTGAAGTCGCGGTCCCAGCGGGTGAGCCAGGTGTCGACGTGCGGCACGAAGGCGCCGGCGGCGACCTGATCGGCGAGGAAGTCGCGCACCTCGAGGCGCAGGTCGGTCAGGGCAGGCAGCTCGCGGGCTCCCGGCGGGACGAGACGGGCCGACATGCTCACCTTCCTCGTGCGACGTCGCAGCGGTTCGTGCGCCACTCTTCCACACCGGTCCCCGCACGCCACGGCGCCCCGTGCCCGTCCGGTGCAGTCGGGCACGGCGCATCTCAGCACCCGATCAGGACGTCTCGGCCGGCTGTCCGCGGCGCCTGCCGCGAAGCCCCCGCTGATAGCCTCCATCGTCATCAACAGCAGTGCGGCGTGCGGCCGCCTGAGTGCAGGAGGACAGCTCAATGTCGGCACCAGCCATCGAAAGGGCCGTCGACGCCCTCGACGTCGAAAAGTTCTGGGAGCGCGGCTACGCGATCCTCCCGGGGGTCTACACGCCCGAGGAGATCGAGGCCTTCCGCCAGGCCGCGTACGCCTCGCGCGGTTACGGCGGCGACCTGCTCGCCAACCCGAAGCTGCGCAGCGTCATCACCGACGGTCGCATGGCCGCGGTCGCCCGCAAGCTGCTGGGCACCGACGAGCTGTTCTACAGCGGTGACAGCTCCTTCACCATCAACGGCACGCAGAAGGGCTGGCACAAGGACAACGCCGACCGCGTCGACCCCGACGCCCCCGACTGGGCCGACCGCTACACCCAGCTGCGTTTCGGCGTCTACTGCCAGGACCACTCCGAGCACACCGGCGGCCTCAACCTCCGCGTCGGCTCGCACGACCTGCGCAACACGACCGAGGGCGAGAACCTCTACGTCAAGACCAAGCCCGGCGACCTCGCCGTGTGGAGC